>DAVZ01000028.1 GCA_002505765.1 Methanobacterium sp. UBA176
AATCATTATGATTAATTTTAACTCCCCCGTTATACTTTAAATTATGATTTTAATCATATAATAATTTTAATAATAAAAAATAAATATGAAAATGTATCTTTATTTTGAAGTATAATTAACGAAACACTTCTGCATTTGCCCAAAATAGACAATTATTTAGCTAATGAAATGATAAGGCAAAAAGAAAATTAGAGCAATATAGTTAAAAAGTTAATTTAAAAAAAATTATGGATTTAGTTATCTATTTAATCACTGGAAACTGAACTTCCACTAACAGTTCTTCAGGTTCTACTTCATCTGGATTATTCAAATATACTTCGGTAACCGGTCCAATTATATCGTAGCCATTTTCAATAGCATATTCTGCCAGTCCATCTATTACTGGCCCAATCTGGTCAAGTGGACCTTTATGCATCGTTGAAATTACTGTATGTTCTGGAATTACCTTAACCTGTACATTTCCTTCATCTGTCGCGTTTCCATCAAATGAAGCACCTATTTCATAAAAAAGTTCCTCTGGAGGGACATCATCAGGTCGGTTGAAATAAGCTCCATAAATCGTTCCAGTTATTTTAAAGTTTTTATTCTTTACCCAAGTAACTACCTCTTCCATGAGCTTTGGAATCATATCATAAGGGCCTCTGTACCGTATAAATGCAACCTGCGTATCTTTAATCCTTTTTTCTTCTACTTCCATATAAAATCCTCCACTATAATGTAGATCATATGTGGATAATTATTTTTTGATAAATTAGAAAATTGCCAAATATTTTAAATCCTGAAGATAAAACAAAGTCATTAAAAAATCATATTTACAAAAAATGGTTGGTGGAATTAAAATGGAAAAAATAGTACTAGGCCTCCCTAAAGGGAGCTTAAATAATGTTAATAGAGGGAATACTCATCAATTATTTGTGGACGCCGGCTTTGATGTTAAAGGATACGAACCTGGAAATGAAGATAATGAAATAAATATAGCCAACGACCCTGAAATCAGGGCATTCCTTACAAGGCCTCAAAGTGCTCCGGTAGAACTTAACAGGCAAATACTGGACATTGCCATCGTTGGGGAGGATTGGATCAAAGAGGAATCCGTGAATACTGAAGAGGATTCAATAAAAAAAATAGGAGACCTTGATTACGGTAAAACAAGGCTTATTGTGGCATTACCAAATAACGACCCTTACGAAACACTTACCGACTTCTTCAAAGCCAATGCAAACCGGAAAACTCCAATATTATGCTTTACAGAATATCCTAACCTTACCAGGCAGCATTTCATGAACAATGAAGGATACAAAGAAATTTATGGAGAAAGCAAGCCACTTGTGCAAATAAGAGGCCTTTGGGACGGTGATAACAGACAGGTTCAGGTTATAAATTCTGATGGAGCCACCGAAGTCTACATAGCAAAAGGAGCCGACCTGGTTGTTGATAACACCCAGACTGGAAGCAGTTTAAAGAAGGCAGGTTTAAAGATACTGGAAACTATCATGGAATCAAGCGCCGGACTTTACGCTGGCCCAGGATGTACCGGTCAAAAAGCTAAAAAGGCAAAAATGATGTTTGAACAGCTTTTTGGAGCTATAAAAGCCAGAAAATATTTTGATGTGAAATTTAATATATCTAATGAAAGGGTAGAAGAAGTAAAAGGATTCTTAATGGCAAAGGGTTTTTGCTCTGACGAGCCTACCGTTGTCAGCGGCTCTAACTTCTCCCAGGTAAATGTTCTAATTCCTAAAACCCGATTTCCAGCGATGCTCAGAGCAATAAAAAGTTATGGGGCTTCTGCGATTATAAGAGAGAATGTTAAGCAGTATATAAAATGAATAGAGGTTAAATCAGACTTTTTATAATCATTATTTCTCTGAAATTTTTTTAAGTAATTCCTTTATCTCCAAGTTCATCAAAATCTTGCTTTGAGAATCCCCTTGAACTTCTTGAGAGGGTTCTTCGAATATTTGAACTGCTACAGGCTTTTTTCCTTTACCCTATCCATCATAACATGTCTAAGCTCTTCAAAACCCCCTACACCGTTGATGGTTATTTCTGAAGATGTTCCCCATCCTTGATTAGGATTTGAATATCCTGCAGTCTGAATTTTAAGTGTACCAATATTTAACATCCGGGCTATAGGACCTTGAGCAATATCTACATTAGTTATTCTGTTATAAGGTATTATACCTGTATTTTTAAACCAAACGCCTCTTCTCCACTCAATTTCTTCATCATCCATTTATAACTGATTGTCTTATAAAATTTAGGAATCCAGTATAAAGTAAACAGCATGACTAAAATTATGGGAATAGCAATTATAACAGTTATAACAATGGAATAAAGATCACCGCAGGTATAAACCATATTAAACTGTAAATATAAGTATAATAGCAAAATATATGTAATATAGTGTTTTCAACTGTTTAGCAGGATTAAAATTCTCTCCAATTTTCCAATTAGCCATAAGAATAACCTTATTATAATGCTTATATCAGCTAAATAGTTAAAACATATTATGGAATTTTATGGATATATGCAAGAAATGAAATAATGCATGAGAAAATAAAAAACTGAAATTGTTAATTAAGTAGATTTTGAAACAGTTTTTAATAACCCCTGCTGCAGGGAAGCGTTTGATTGCAAGGGAACTGGGCGGAAAAAAAATCATGAATAAGGTTTTCAGAGTCATGAACCCTGGTTGTAATTGCAGGCACAAACAACAGTTACGTTGCATATGAAATTCTCTCCAAAATTGGTGAAGATTTTTCAAGTAAAAGATTTTTTAGGGGGATTGCCCGCCAGGAGTAGATGTAACAGCTTCAAGCTGTATAAATGGTGAAAGTGAATTTCCAGCGATGTAGTAAGGATGGAATATGGCAATGGACTTACCATTTTTGATGTTGTAAACAATTTCAAAGGGGGAGATATAATTTTAAAGGGCGTAACTGCTCTAAATATCAAAATAGACAGGCTGCAATCTACATCGGTGATCCATATGGAGGCTCAATATGTGTATCTATTCAGGCAGTTTGTGGGCGCTGAGTAAGGTTTTATGGAAAAACGTGTTTTTGAGGGGATTTAAATGATCGGCAAGGCGGCTGAACGTACCTGGCGCTCAGGAACCGCACCTACTGCCGCTTCTGGTGAAATTTTTACTGAAACAAAGCAATTTACGAGCTTACAGGAGTCAGAGCAGAGCTGGTTGCCAGCGGAGGTGTTTCTGGTTCAGAAAGTTCCATTGTATCGCTGTTAGCGGTGAATAAAATAGAACTAAAAACAACAGAAAAATTGATTTCTTTTCATTGCATCTGAAAAGCCTTTTGAATTAGTAATTAAAAATAGAAATAAGAAAAAAAAATTATTCTACGATCCTTACTTCCTGTACTGCAGGTTTTGCGATTGCACGACCGATGATTATGGTTGCAATTACTGCAATTATGGTAATTAAAATAGCATAAATAAGTAACCCTGTTATTCCACCTTCTTTGGGGAAAAATTGCAGTATAATAGCCTTAATAGCTTCATTCCATGCTAATGCAGCAATCAATCCAAAAGCAGTGGTCATTAAGGTAGCTATAGTTGTTAGTACTTGATTTTTTACATCACCGACTGTTTCCTTCATTTTATCTCCTCCATATAAGTTCTTAATATCTTTTTATTTAATTTAATATATAAATTATTTATTTATAAAGGATTTTTAGCAGTATTAATGTATTTTTAAGCAAAATAATGGTTTAAAAAGATTTAAATAGAAAATTAAAACTATTAAATGATCTAAATAAAGTTTTCCCTATATTACCATTTAAAACATTATTACAGTGCTAATATTCATAATTCTATAAAATAAATGATCTATTCACCTTTATTTTGTGATATATAGTCTTCCATGGCTTCAATTTCTTCATCTAAAAGGGAACGTTTACCCTCTTTTTCATGTCTTAAAAGCAGCCATACTCCAAAAGTTGCTCCTATAAGTGCCCCAATAACATCCAGAATTAAATCGGTCATTGTATCGTGATATGGTGTTAATATGGGAGAACCCTGAGTTAAAGTACCGTGAGATATCACAAAATTTGTTGCCGGACCAATCACCATGTCATAGGCATATTCACCTACCTCAAGCACAGCTCCAAGACCTATTGTAATTAAAACAATTACCGCCCAGGACATTCCATAACTTGCCCTGAATTTTCCAAGAAGATATCCTATATAAAAAAGCAGCATCCCCATAAATGATATAATAGCTGGAATCATAGTGTGCTGAAATTTATCGTAGTATCCAAACCTTGCATAGAACCCAAGGGCATTGGCAATGACGTATTCAAATGTTACTATTACCAGAAGAAGAATCTCAATTTCCAGGGGAACAAAAATATGTTGACGGGTCAGAATTGCTGGAAGAAGTATAATAAATACTGCAAGGAGAATAACAATTCCAAAAACTGAATATCCAAAAAAAATCTCGTAAACACCAAAGGTTATAAGGAAAATCCGCAGAATCCATGCTATAGTTACGCTTGTTTTATGATTTTGGAATAATTCGTTATCGGCCCCGAGCATTATATACACCATACATTTAAAATTGCTTTTTGATATTTAGAAGTTCATTAAATTAATTTATTAAGGTACATATTTAAATATTGTATTAATAGAATACTTTATTAAATTAAATGAGGACATTTCATGGATGATAATAAAATTTTTAGAATTGCTTTAATTACAACGATTTTAGGGTTATCAGGAATGCTTCTTCTTGCAGATAAGGTTACACCCCAGGAATTAGAGATAAAAAGCATTGATAGAGGCATGCTGGATGCAGATATTACTGTTGAAGGATTTGTTATAGATATAGACAAATCATCAAGGAGCGAAACTTATTTTTTAGAATTAACAGACGGTACAGGTAAGATTAAGGTTGTTATATTCCCTAATACTGTCACCTATATCCAAAAAAGCAGTTTAAATATTTATTCGCTAAAAAATCACAGGATAAAAATAACAGGAAAAGTTACCCTTTACAATGAAAATTTAGAGCTTATTTTAAAGGATGCTGAATCTTTAAAAGTAATAGCTTAATAAAATCTTTCATTAATCCCCTTGTTATTTGGAGAGCTTAAGATCTAATGTATATTTTTTAACTTCTCCCAATATATCCCTTGCATAATAAGCTGAAAATATTATACCAAGTACTGTAACAGCCCAAAATGAAACGAGACGGTCAGCAAGGGCAATGCTACCTGCAAAAGCTTCAGGAACCCCAAAAACTACTAAAAGTCCTGTAATTGTTACTTCAATTGATCCCATTCCTCCAGGAAGTGCAGAAAGCACTCCAATAATATTTGCTATTAAAAAGATTATTATAACTGCAACAAAACTGATCTCAATGTTGAAGGCATAAAATACAATGTACAAACGGAAGCATTCTAAAATCCATGCAAAAATCGATAAAATAGCTACAAAAATCAAATTTCCGCTTGTTGTAAAGGAATTGGTGTATCCAGTCATTCTTTTAAGACCATCTCTGAATTTAAAGTGCATGTTATCCAGGAGTTTTGCATCAATTGGTAGTTTACAAAGAAAGGGGTGAATTTTTTCATATAACCATATGCTGGTATCTTCTCTCCAGTTAACCAGATAAATAAGTGATATAACAAAAATAGTCAAAGTTGCACCTAAAATTGACAGATATCTGGTATTTTCCACCCATATAGAGGCTAAAACTAAAAGTAGCACCACTATGACAAGATCAAAGAATCTTTCAGTTAGACCTGCAGACAGCCCCTCTGATAATTTTATTTTATTAATTTTTTTTCCTGCAACAGCATTTATCACCTCTCCTGCAGTTCTCATTGGAGAGAAGTTACCTGCAAAAAGTCCAATTACCTTTACAACGTAATTATTCTTAAATTCAAATGGTTTTTTTATTATAAACCCCCATCTAAATGATCTGACGCCTACTGCAAGAAGGTGAATTAAAAGAGCCACAAAAATCCACTTTAGATTGACTGTTTTAAACGTGTTAATCAAATTTTGGGGGCCGATCCATAAAATAAGTAAAATAATTAATGCTATGCCTATTACAAACACGTAAAATCGTTTCAATTAAATACACCCGTTAAAATGCTCTGATCAATATTTTATTTCATTATTATTAAACATGCGCTCTTACTTCAACCATTAAGTCTTAATATTATGAAAACACCACCCTAAACATTTCTCAATTTGCGCGCAAATAGCTTTCCAATGAAAAGCATATATCTTAAAATGTGTATCGTTGATACATAGGATTTCTCTGGACCGTATGCAGTAGGAATTACCACCTCTTTAATTTTCATATTATTTTTAGATGCAATATAGAGCATTTCAGATTCATATACATAATCATCATATTTTATATCTAAAAAAAACTTTGATGAGTCCCTGGATATAGCTCTAAATCCGCTCTGGCTATCAGTAATCCTGTATCCAGTTACATATCTTATAAGTCCTGTTGTAATCTTATTAGAAAGCATTCTATAAGCAGGCATGTTATCAGGATCCCCTTCTTTAAATCTTGAGCCAAGAATGATGTCAAATCCATCAATTGAACCTGCCAGTAACGGTATATGGTCAGGGTTGTGCTGTCCATCTCCATCCATTAAAATAATGGTGCTATATCCTGAATTTAAAGCATTTTTAAGTCCTGATTTTATTGCTGCACCTTTACCCCTGTTTTTATCATGTCTTATAACCATTGCCCCGGCTTTAGATGCTCTTTTAGATGTATGATCATCTGAACCATCATCCACCACCAGAACATCTGAATATTTTAATGCTCCCTCAGCAACATTTTCTATGGCCTTTTCCTCATTATAAGCAGGGATAATTGTAATAAGATTCATATTAACTCCTTATATTCGATAAATAGTTTATTATTTTTATATTTTATTACTAATAAAGTAAATATTATTAAATAAATTTAATCTCATTAAATATAGATATACGGTCTAATATTTATATAAATACTCCATATCTTATGTAAAGGCCTTATTATTTTATCAAAAATGTTCAAAGACCCTTTTTAAAGAAGAGTTATCAAAATAAACACTACATAGTATTATGTGGTTGAAAAATTAAATATTGTTATAATATAACTTGTAATTGGTGAAAATTATGAAAAGATTATTTGGAACATTTGGGGTTAGAAGAGTAGCTAATACCGAATTAACGCCTGAATTTGCATCAAAACTGGCCGCATCCTACGGGAGCATTGTTCAGGGCAAGGTTGCAGTGGGCGGCGATACCAGAACCACCACAGAAATGATAAAACATGCTGTAATCTCTGGATTATTATCTTCAGGCTGTGATGTCGTAGATCTAGGATTCTTACCAACCCCTGCTGTGCAGTTTGCAGTTAGAAATTATTATGAGGGAGGGATAATAATAACAGCATCCCACAATCCTCCAAAATATAACGGAATCAAGCTTGTTGACGCAGATGGAATTGGAACTCCTGATGAAATGGAAATAAAAATAGAAAAAATGTTTTTTAACGATAATCCCAATAGAGTACCATGGAATGATGTTGGAGAAGTGGAAACCAATTCCGGTCTTTTGGAAGAGTACATAGAAAATGTCATGATTCGAGTTGATTCTGATGCAATAAGGGATGCTAAATTAAAGGTAATAGTGGACTGCGGAAGTGGAGCTGCATGCTTTACCACCCCTTTTTTGCTTAGAAAATTAGGATGTGAAGTCATAACTATGAACTGTCAGCCAGACGGCTTTTTCCCTGGAAGGAACCCTGAGCCAACTGAACCAAATCTTAAAGAGCTAATCGAAGTTGTTAAAGCCACCGGTGCAGACCTTGGAGTTGCCCATGATGGAGATGCAGACCGTACCATCTGTATTGATGAGAAAGGAAACTTCGTTTTCGGGGATAAATCATTCGCTCTTGTAGAAAAATACATACTCAAGGAGAATAAGGGCGGTTTAATCGTTACAACAGTAGCCACTTCATCTGCAATTTATGATATAGCCCGTGAATACGGGGGAGAGGTTATAGCAACAAAAGTGGGTGATTTAATAGTTGCACGTGAATTAAAAGATAGAAACGGTCTTTTTGGGGGGGAAGAAAACGGAGGATTAATTTTCCCTGATTTTGTCTATGGAAGAGATGCTGCACTTTCTACTGCAAAGATCATTGAAATAATTGCCAGGGAAAGAAAACCGCTTTCAGAGCTTATAGCAGAGCTTCCCGTGTATTACTCTGAGAAAATGAAAATTGAATGCCCTGACGAATTTAAACAGGGAATAATGCAAAAAATAGTCCATGAAACCCGGGAATTTGAAGTGGATACCACTGATGGAGTTAAAATTATTAAAGAAGAAGGTTGGGTTATAATAAGGCCCTCAGGAACAGAACCCATATTTAGATGTTTTGCAGAAGCTAAAACTCCAGAAGAAGCCAAAAAAATGGCTGAATGGGGAATTTCACTGGTTTCTAAATACCTGATAAAATAAATCCTTAAAATTAGCATGGGTGGAAGAATACCCTACAAAATCCTTTTAATCTTTCCTTTTTGATTTTTCTGGTTTCACCCAGAATTATCTTAAGGTTTGATTTTTTGGATATTTGTATCAAAGTATTCTTCCAACAAGATTTATGATCATCATGATATAAATAATTTATTATCATAACTTCAAAATATATTACTGATGATCATCTGTAGAATCCGTAAAATTCAGCACAGTAGGCACATAAAGGGAATTTACCCTGCCTGTAATAGCTTTCATCATTAGCGTTAATATTAAACCTTTTATGACAGATGAAGCATATCTCTATTTTTTCTGTTTTACCAATTTCCTTTTTGTTATCTTTAGATTCTATTTATACCACCTTCAAACCGTTTATAAATTTTTTTAACCTTTAGATGATATATTTTACCGTTAGTAGTATTTTGTTTTTATTGCTTTTAAGTTTTTAAATGTATAAACGAAAAATACAATATTAACTTATTACCACAATTCAATCATGAAAAAAAGAAAAATAGCATGGGGAATAACTGGTAGTGGCGATAAATTAGAAAATACCGTAGAAATTTTGAAACAAATAAAAGAGGAATACAAGGACGAATTTGATATTAGGGTATACGTATCCAAAGCAGGAGATCAGGTTTTAAAGTACTACGGGCTTTTTAAACCAATGACAGTAGACTATGAAAAATTATGGGTTGAAGTTAATGCTAATGCACCATTTTTAGCAGGTCAGATTCAGCTTGGATCCTTTGAATTCATGTTAATTGCACCAGCCACCTCTAATACGGTTGCAAAACTATCACTACGAATAGGTGACTCTTTACTCACCAATGCGGCAATTATGGCACAAAAAGCAGATGTCCCTGTTTATATAATGCCATCAGACATAGAAGAAGGAACCACAGTTACAAAACTTCCAGATGGAAGCGACCTTAAATTAACCATAAGAAAAGAAGACGTAGAACATGTGAAAAAATTAGAGGCAATGGAAAATACCTACATTCTAAAGAGTCCTGAAGATATATTCGATGTTTTTAAGAAACATTCAAAAATCTCTCAAAATCCGTAGGATTTTAGAAAATGCATGTATTTTCTAACTCCCAAAAACTGGAAGTTTTGAGGATTTTGGAGTCTTAAAACACAAAGTGTTCTGGCAGAGAAACGAAGCTAAAGAAAATGTAAAGCATTTTCTACATGGAAAATCTTCGATTGTTATGTAGACAGAATGCTATTTTTTCTGCTTGATTTGGTGCATCGAAAATTTTCAATAGGTTCGTAAGCTTGGATTTGACAACATTCCAAGAGATAATAGGCTTAACGTGGCGCTGCATCTCTTACCTGTAGGGTTACTTTAAATTTATAGCCGGTTCTATCTTCATCTTCTGTAAATGGAGATATTCCTCTAAAATAGTGGTTCCATCTGGCACCAGAGCCTGCAATGTCAATTCCAATGCCTTCCATATCATTTGCACTTGAAAAAAACGCGTATGCATCTGCAAGCTCTTCTCTTGGACCTCTGATGTTGACTTCTACTACTCCACCAGTTCTATTTATAAATTTAACGTAATCTTCTTTTATTTTTGTCATATCTCGCTCGTTATCCCTTATAAATACAACATTCAATTCTTCCATAGAACAACCTCACTTCACTATATTAATAAATTTAGGCATGAAAGTATAAACTTTTTTCTATTAATTCCCTGTTTAATAACATAAACCATTATCCACCATCTAAAATCATTGAATTAAAACTTATATCCAAATTTCCTTAATAATGCCTTTCTTTCCTCTTCATCCCCTTTACTTTCAATTCCTGTAGGGCTAAAACCATCTATCACGCCCATTATTCCCTTTCCCTGTTCAGTAACTGCTATTATTACCTGAACAGGATTTGCAGTAGCACAGAAAATATTTACAACTTCAGGAACAGTCATTATACGCTGTATAACGTTGATTGGAAATGCATTTTTAAGAAATATTAAAAACGAATGACCGCTTCCAATTTCAAACATTTTATCTACTGCAAGTTTAATTAATTCATCGCTATTTCCGGTTTTTCGAACAAGACGATCCCCAGACGCTTCACAAAATGCAAGTCCAAATTCTGCCCCGGGTACTGTATTTATGATTGCTTCATAAAGATCTTCTACTGTTTTAATGAAATGACTCTGTCCTAAAATCAGATTACAACCTTCTGGAGCCTCTAATTTAATAATTTCCATTTTTATATCCATGATGACCACTTCCCACATTTTTCAGTTAATAATTAATATTTTGAAATTTAAATACTTTAACGGTGTTTATTATGAAAAAATCAATTGGTGCAAAAACAATCGTCTATCCAAACCCAGTTTTCATAATTGGAACATATGATAAAGATGAAAAGCCAAATGCTATGAATGCAGCGTGGGGAGGAATCTCATGCTCTAATCCTCCATGTGTTTCAATATCTCTAAGAGATGCAACTTATACTCATGGAAATATTGTCTATAGAAAGGCTTTTACGGTCAATATACCCTCTGAAGATTATATTAGGGAAGCTGATTACTTTGGAATTAGTTCAGGAAGAAATGAAAATAAACTCGCTACTTCCGGGCTTACTCCAGTTAAAAGTGAATTGGTGGATGCACCATATATTGAAGAATTTCCACTTGTTTTAGAGTGTAAATTAGTTAATACAACAGAATTAGGATTACACACTCATTTTACAGGCGAAATATTAGATGTAAAAGTCGATGAACTCTTCTTAGATAATGGTAATCCAGATATTGAAAAAATTAAACCATTTCTATATGACCATTCATTTATGGCTTATTATGGAATTGGAAAGCGCCTTGGAAAAGCATTTTCAATAGGAAAGGATTTAAAAGATTAATCAAAGTATCATAAGCAGGCCATACCAAAAACGAAAATTAAGCAGTTCCTTTATTTAATTAAAATAAGGCTTGAAAAAGCTTTTAATGGTTTGAATCATTTAAATTTTTCTTTTTTCATAATTTAGAATATATTTAAAATGAAATTGTATTTAGAGATTTAATAAAAGATGATAAACCCAATGAAAAATGTTTATTTTTCTAAATTAGTTCTAATTTAAGCTTATTTATCTAAAAGAAAAACCCATAAATATAAACTCTAATCCGGCATTTTAATAACCTCTAAATGGATTTTAAATTTAAAAATAAGTTTTATAAAGATGATTTTCACAGAATAAAACCAAAAAATTTATATAATCAGTGAAATCGAATATCTATCTTGTCCAGAAATATAGTAAAAGTTTCTAATTGTTATTAATTAAAACTAACAATATATGAAATTTGACAGATAGTTTCTGGACAGGGAGGCGGTACAATTTCGAAGAGAATGCTATTAGCAATGATAATAGTTATTAATCTGTCGTTGCTAAGTTTAGGCAATATATCTGCTACTACTACCGATACAAACAATACAGATCCCACTATAGTCTCTGAAACAACCAATAATACAGATAATTCATTTAATTACACAGAAGATCAATCTGGCAACTCCAGTGATGATACTGATAATAATACAGAAACTACAAGTACAGTAGCCACTCAAAGCTCAATGGAAGCAGCAGCAGGAGATGATTACTCCAATGTGCGTGGTATCTGGTTACCTTCATCAAGTGTAAATACAGTTGATATTGACGCCTTATTAAAAGCAAATATAACTGACATATTTGTAAAAACCAACCGAATTTCTAACCCCACATACCAGAACGTGCTGAATACGATTTTATCAAAAGTCAACGGTACACCATTACGAATTCATGCCTGGATAACCTGTTTTAAGGATACAAACGGTAACTGGATAGATCCCCAGGGAAAGTACAGTTATCAGGTATCCGTACCATATAAAGCTACTGTTAAAACGGCTTATAAAGTCTGGTACAAAAGCTATTACAACAAAGCATACAAAGTAAAGGTAAAAAAATGGTACAAAACGAAATTCAAACATAAAGGTAAATGGATAACCAAATGGAAATATAAATGGACATATAAAACAAAATACAAGAGAGTTTACGGTTGGAAATATAAATGGGCTTATAAAACCAGTTACGTAACAAAATACCGAACAGAAACAAAATATGGGTACAGCAATGCATATAAAAACACACTAATCAGTTTTATATCCAATGTCACCAGCAATTACAATATAAACGGAATACACCTTGATTACGTAAGATACTCTGGATTGGGCAATAATGCAGCCTATCTCAATTCCGGTGGAACAGAAGCTATAACATCATTTGTTGCCAATGTTACCAGTACAGTAAAGGGAATAAATGCAAAAATGGCAGTATCTGCCGCTTTAATGCCTGAAGGACCAGAGAATGCCAAGTACTATGGACAGAATTACACCCAGCTTTCACAGTATCTCGATTTCCTGGTTCCAATGATTTATAAAGGAAATTACAAGCAGGGTACAGACTGGATCGGCCAAAAAGTAAAATATATCGTTGATAATTCGAATGGAAAGCCGGTTGTAGCCGGACTTCAAACCTATGAATCAGATACAAACACAACACCAATACCAGCAGCAGAATTACAAAATGACATCGATGCAGCACTTTCCAATGGATCTTCAGGATATGCATTGTTCAGATACGGCTTAATTGATAGCGCATACATGCCTGTTAAGGCAAGTCTTGCCGAAAGTAACGGTGATTCCCAGTTTACATTATCCAACATTCAAATTGCTGCAGCAAATGTTAAATCATACATTGAAACCAATCATAGAATACCCAACTCTATAACAGTAGGTACTGTTCAAATATCTGCTCCACAGTTTTTACAGTTACTTGTAAAAGGTTTACTGCAAATTCAAAATGGAATAAATACACCAGTATCAGCAGATATAATAAGTGCACCTACAAACCCAGCTGTAAATAATATATATGGGAACATAAACCTTTCAGAATATCTAAGCATGGCTGAAAAAATCAAAAGCTTTATAGATATAAATGAAATTGCTCCAAATTATAGTTCAAGCTCTTTGGGTAATGTTCAATATTCAGATCTTATCTACATGTACTCTAAAATATTAAATTTCTACAGCACAAACGGCGACCTGCCAAATTACGTTACAGTTGATACATCAATTACAAATACAGGTATACCATCAAACCTGAATCAATACCTTGCAGCAACTACAAACTGTCAGGTGAGCAATGCCAGCATCAAATCACTGACAGCATCAATCACCAAGGGACTGACTTCTAGCTATGATAAAGCAGTGGCAATCTTCAATTATGTAAGGGATAAAATCAGCTACTCTTTCTACTACAACACTAAAAAAGGAGCTGTAGGAACACTGACTTCAAAGAGTGGAAATTGTGTTGACCAAACACATCTTTTAAATGCTCTTATGAGGGCTGCAGGAATTCCTGCAAGGTACGTACATGTTAAAGCCACTTTTACAAGTGGTAATGTATACGGTCACGTATACGCACATGTCTGGGTAAATGGCAAATGGTATGCAGCAGACACAACAAGCACAAAAAACACCTTTGGCGTTATAAAAAACTGGAATACAGCAACAAGCACATTAAAAGGAATATATGCTTCACTGCCCTTTTAGGCAAAAGCATATTATTTACTTCTTTTTTTAATTATTTTTTAAATATCAAAATCATCACCTATAAATACAAGTAAATTAAATTGTCATTAATAATCATTATATGACCCCATTTTTTGCCCTTTTTATTATAATTATTTAAAATTATAACTGTTAAAGTATTAAGGTTCAATTTTAAGAGTGGTAGACTGAAAGAGAAAATGAAATAAATCAGGTCACGTATATTCGAACTGGGGGATTTATCGGAAATAAACGAGGAAGAAATAGCAGAATATCTAAATATCGATGTTGAAACCTACAAAGAATACGAAAATGGAGTTTCTGACATTCCGGAAGTATCATGTATGAAATTACACATCGATTCGGCGTTGATATACGGTGAAAAAAGCATAAAAATCACAGGATTTGGATGTCAGGGTGTCTTAAGTATGGGAATAACTCTTGCAGATGCAGGGATGAAGGCAAAACGCCATTTGTCCTATTATCCATCCTACGGATCTGAACAGAGAGGTGGAGCATCTAACTGTGTTGTAGTTTTTTCTGGAAGCGTTATTGGATCTCCTGCTTTAAATAAAGTTGATCCCGTTATCTCTTAACAGACCTTCCCTGGAGCAGTTCAAAATGGAAGTAAAAGAAGGAGGTCTAATTCTCTATGATTCTGCAATAGGTGAATTTGAAGCCCCCGAATGAGTTAAAGCAGTTTCATTTCCTACATTTAGATTGTAAAGGAACATTGAGTAAAAAACGCAGGTAACACTGTTCTTCTTGGCGTCTTAATGGAATTGGACGTGCCGGACTTTCTGAGGGCATGTTTAAACAGAGCATTGGACACACATTCTCTAAAAAGCCTAAATTAATATCAGTAAATCTGGAAATTCTTGAAGCTGGAGCAGAATGGGCCGGGAAAATTTAGGCTGAATTTTTCAATTTTTTTTTATTTAATTATTATCGCTTATTTTTAGGTTCAATAATACCAAAAATTAAAGTAAATCAAACCCAATAAATTATATTAAAAACCTTGAGATTTTTACTATTTAGGTGGAAAAAACATGTCTAAATTTGAAGATGTTTCAATAGTCCTCTGTGGTGAGGCAGGGCAGGGAATTCAAACCGTAGAAGAAATACTGGTCAAGGCTGTTAAACTTGGAGGATATAACGTATTTTCCTCAAAAGAATACATGTCAAGAATAAGGGGTGGTGAAAACTCCACAGAAATAAGGGTATCATCAAAAAGGGTAGCTGCTTATGTGGATAGGATTGATATACTCATTGCAATAAGTAAAGGGGCCATAAATCACCTTGAAGAGAGAATATCCAAGGATACAATTATAATTGGTGATGAAAAAACCCTTGCTGAGGTTGAGCAGGAGGATGTTATAAAGATACCCTTTTTAAAGATGGCTGCAGGAATTGGAGGCCCCATATTTGCCAATATAATCGCTGCAGGAGCACTTTGTAGTGTTCTAAATGTGGACAAATGGATATTCGATGAATGCATAAAAGCCATGTTTCAAAGAAAAGGGGAAGAAATTCTTCAAAAGGACCTGAAAGCCGGAGAAGAGGGTTATAAAATAGGAGAAAACCTTATTAAATCTGGAAAGTTTGATATCGACATTGAAAAAGACCTGAAAATCAAGGATGAAATACTTTTAAACGGAACCGATGCTGTGGGGCTTGGATGTATTGCTGGTGGGCTTAAATTCATGTCATCTTACCCCATGACCCCCTCAACTCCACTTCAGACATTTATTGCTGGGCACTCTACAGAATTCGGCATGATCTTTGAACAGGCAGAAGATGAAATAGCAGCGATAAATTTAGGCTTAGGAGCCTCTTATGCAGGTGCAAGGGCAATTGTAGCAACTTCTGGCAGTGGATTTGCCCTTATGAGCGAAGCTGTAGGGCTTTCAGGGATGATAGAAACTCCAATAGTTATATACCTTGCCCAGCGCCCAGGTCCTGCAGTGGGACTGCCCACACGAACTGCGCAGGAGGATCTAAACCTTGCTCTTTATTCTTCTCCAGGTGAAACTCCCAAAGCCATATTTGCCCCTGGAAAATTTGAAGATGCATTTTATTTAACACATCATGCCTTAGATCTCGCGGATAAATATCAAATCCCTGTTTTTATACTTTCTGACCAGTACTTTGCAGACATTTATTACAACACACCAGATATAGGGTTAGATAAGGTAAAAAACCAAAAATACATCGTTAAAACTGATGCTAACTATAAAAGATATGAAATAACTGAAGATGGCATATCTCCACGTGGAATTCCTGGATTTGGCGAAGGATTTGTGGTTGTGGATTCAGACGAGCACGATACAGAAGGTCACATAACTGAAGACCTTCATTTAAGGAATAAAATGGTAGAAAAACGTCTGCAGAAACTTGAAGGAATAAAAAAAGATGTAATCGAGCCAGAACTTGTGGGAAATGAGGATTACAAAATTCTGGTTTTAGGATGGGGTTCTACCTACGGAGCCATAAAAGAAGGAATGGAACAGCTTGAAAGGGACGATATTTCATTTTTGCACTTTAAACAGGTTTATCCAGTACATGAAAGCACTTTAAGTTATCTTCAAAAGGCGCAAAAGACAATTATCTTCGAAAACAACGCTACTTCACAGTTTGCAAATCTTATTAAACTCCATACTGGATTTGAAATTCACCAGAAAGCTTTGAAATATAATGGGATGCCCTTTTCTGTTGAAGAGGTTACACAGCGCTTGAAAGGCTTTACGGAGGTTGAAGGAAAAGCTACGTTTTTCCAGAACCTTTCGAAATCAAAGATTTCGAATGCCCGAACACGTAGTGTTCGACGGCCAAAAAATAAAAAATTTTTGGAGGGATTATAATGGATCCAGAAATTTTTGATGTTGAGGGTGCTGACATTGCCTGGTGTCCTGGATGCGGAGACTTCCCAATTTTGAGAACAGTGAAAACTGCACTTGCAGAACTGGAGATCGACCAGAAGATGCTTGTTTTAGCTTCAGGAATTGGTCAGGCTGGAAAGCTTCCACATTACATTAAATCAAATACATACAACAGTCTTCACGGCAGAGCACTTCCTCCAGCTACATCAATCAAATCTGTAAACAGGGAACTTACAGTAATTGTTACAAGTGGGGACGGGGACATATACGGAGAGGGAGGAAACCATTTAATGCACACCATTCGCAGAAACCCCAACATAACTACTATAGTGCATAATAACATGGTTTATGGCTTGACTAAAGGCCAAGCATCCCCAACAACCCAAAGAGAATTTAAAACTCCCCTGCAGGTTGAAGGAGTAGTTTTAGAACCATTTAATCCACTTGCCATTGCAATCGGCCTTGATGCTTCTTTTGTGGCCAGAACATTTGCCGGTGACATAAACCACATGAAGGAAATTTTTAAGGAGGCAATTACCCATAAAGGATTTGCCCTTGTTGATGTATTCCAGCCCTGCGTCACCTATAACAAAATAAACACCTACAAATGGTTTAGAGAAAACATATACTATCTTGACGAATCATACAACCCACATGACAGAATAGATGCTTTTAAGAAGGCGATAGAGTTCCATAAATTCCCATTAGGCGTTTTGTACATCAATCCTGATAAAATTCCATATGAAGAGATTTTAAGTGTTTATAATGAGGATGATAGTCCGTTATATGAAAGAGGGGTGGATATGGATAAATTAAAGGCACTGGTTGATTCAAAGAGGTCTCTTTAGCGGTTCTCTTAGAAACATTTTTGTGATTCAATGAAATTGGGCAATTTGTGTGATTAACCCAAAAGACTGTGGTATCATAAAAATATCTGTAAAGGAACCTGAATACCATTTTTAAGGGCTTGATTGAATTTGGAAACCCAACCGTTCAGTATTTTATTTGAATCGAAATCGCCTCCCATGATATACCATTCACTATAAGGAAGGATTTCGATCTGTCCTTTTTTCAAATATCTATCGATATTAGGAATTGCCTTTTCAAGTGCTTCTTTGGCTTCTTCTTCAAAAAGAGGTTCAAATGTACCCACATACAAAATTCGTTGTTTTCAAGCCCTGCTTTAAAGTAAGGGATAAATATATCAATTAGATCTTCCTTTGTCTGGTAGAACTGGCAGAAATGAGTCCCCATGGAGCAATCTCCAACAATGCCAATTCCTGACTTCCTTAATTTTGCTTCCATTCTTTCCCCCTTAATGCCACCTGTGATTTGAAGCTAAACACTATATTTTATAATAGAAAATAAAATAATATTCAACTAGGTAAAATTTGTTACATTTTTATTTTTAACTTCTACAATTTATAATTCGAAAATTTCAAATAAATTTAGAACACCCCAATCCTGTTTTAAAAAGCTTGAGTAGTAAAAAAGACATTATACAACCTTACTTTGAACAAAAAAATAGTTAATTAGGGATTTTTGCAGGTAATTTTTCAGGAGATTAATGATGAATAATAATTATGATTAAAAATGAATGCTTAAAATATTGATTCTTTTAATGGTTTTAAAAAAAAGGAGTTAAGTGCCGGGGGCGGGATTCGAACCCGCGGCCTCACGGTATCCCAGGAAAAAGTCAGAGCACTGCTTAAATACCCTATGAGCCGTGCGCTCTAACCAGCTGAGCCACCCCGGCGTGGCTTATCCTACATTGCCTTTTATCATTTAAAAAGGTTTCTATAGGGAAAATTAAAATTAAGTAATTTAAAGTATTTAACCTTATTTTTTAAGATTTATTATCTAAATTTTTCAAGATCTCTTTCAAGTTCAGGTATTTTATTTTTGATAACATCCCATACCAGATCCCAGTCAACGTCAAAATAGTGATGAATAAGTTTATCTCTTAAACCTGCGATTTTTCGACATTCGATTTCAGGATTATCTTTCTTAAAATCATCTGAAATATTTTTAACCGCTTCTTCGATGATTTCAAGGCTCCTTACGCTAGCCCTTTGTAATACAGGATCATTCATTAGGTCCTAATATTCAATTCGTTGAAATGGCTTTGCAAAAATCAATTTCTTCAAAAATATGATTTAAATATATTTTATCTTCATTCACACCAGGCAAACCTCTTTTTCAATTGCTGGTCTCATATAAGGACTTAAAATTTTTGGAGTAAGAAGATCAACTTTTTTACCAAATAAATCTTCAAGATAAAATGATATTTCCATAAAATTATCATATGAAGGTTTTTTGAACTCCACAAGTATATCCCTCAAAAACCAATGGTTTTTGGGGTCCCAAACACGAAGTGTTTGAGGACAATATCACTTTCTTCTCTCTGCAGCCCTTTTGCATAAGAACCAAATATTCCGATTCTTTTAACATCATATTTGGATTCTATTTCGTTTTATGGTTCTTAAGGATATAAAAAATATTCATAGTTGACCGCGCCCATATATATTTCCAATAATTAATTTATGTTATATAATATTTAATTATTTTTAATAAAATAGAGGATCTGAATTGTTTAGACCCTTAATTATCTTCTGTGCTTATTCTGTAATATTTAAATTAAAATTTAAATAAGACTATTAATAAACTATGCTTATTACTTGATTTAGAACTTATTAATTGTTTTAGTGTTCACAAACAGTAATAAGGTGAAATGGGAGATAAAATGGCAAAAAATAGTTCCAACAGGGCAAATCTTGGTTTTGAGCAGACACTATGGCAGGCAGCAGACAAGCTTAGAAGTAATATGGACGCTGCAGAATACAAACATGTTGTTTTAGGTTTAATTTTTCTTAAATACATTTCAGACGCATTCAGCGAATTGCACGAAGAATTAAAAAAAGATAAACTTGCAGATCCGGAAGATCCAGACGAATACAGAGCCGAAAATGTATTCTGGGTTCCACAAGATGCACGCTGGGACTATTTAGAGACAAGAGCCAGGAAACCAGAAATTGGAAAGCTTATTGATGATGCCATGCACGCAATAGAACGCGACAACCCTGATCTTAAAGGAGTGCTCCCTAAAGACTATGCAAGGGAAGCACTGAATAAACAGAGATTAGGAGAACTTATAAGCTTAATTGGAACCATTGGACTTGGAGATAAAGAAAGCAAAAAGAAAGACCTCCTTGGAAGAGTATATGAATATTTCTTAGGCCAGTTTGCGGCTGCTGAAGGTAAAAAAGGAGGGCAGTTTTACACTCCAATGAGTATCGTTAAAATACTTGTTGAAATGATAGAACCATACAAAGGAAGGGTTTTTGACCCCTGCTGCGGCTCTGGAGGTATGTTTGTTCAAAGTGAAAAGTTCCTTGAAGCCCATGGAGGTAAAAAAGGAGAGCTTTCCATATTTGGGCAAGAATCAAACCAGACAACATGGCGGCTCTGCAAAATAAACCTTGCAATCAGGGGAATTGATGCAAATATCCAGTGGGAAGACAGTTTTCACAGTGATATGCACAAAGACCTGAAAGCCGATTATATCCTTGCAAATCCACCTTTTAATGATAAAGACTGGAGAGGAGAGCTGCTTGAAAATGATGTTCGGTGGAAATACGGCGTGCCGCCTAAAAGAAATGCTAATTTTGCGTGGGTGCAGCATTTTATTCACCATTTAAACCCTGCAGGAATCGCTGGTTTTGTTCTGGCTAATGGATCCATGTCTGCCGGCGGACAGGAAGGTAAAATAAGGGAAAAAATAGTTGAAAATGACCTTGTGGACTGCATGGTTGCTTTACCGTCACAGTTGTTTTATAATACTGGAATTCCTGCCTGTCTATGGTTTGTTACGCGAGATAAGACAAATAGTAAGTTTAGAGATAGAAATGGAGAGGTTCTTTTTATTGATGCCCGTAAAATGGGCGTAATGGTTGATAGAACTCACAGGGAATTAAATGATGAAGATATAGCAAAAATTGCCGATATCTATCATGCCTGGAGAGGTGAAGGCGGCGAATATGAAGATGTCAGGGGCTTCTGCAAGTCTGTGGCCATTGATGAAGTGCGGAAGCATGGGCACATTTTAACTCCTGGAAGATACGTTGGAGTGGAGATTGAGGAAGAGGATGATGAGATTTTTGAGGAGAAGATGAAGAAGTTTACAGCAGAACTTGGAGCACAGTTTAAAGAATCTCAAAAACTGGAAAAGGATATTATCAGGAATTTAAAGATGATAGGTTATGAAATTTAAGGTTTTTGTAAGTAGCAATCAAACAGAACTTAGTGAAGAAAGATTCGCTGTGCAGGATGCTATTTTAAATTCTCCTATAATAAGGGATTTTTTCGTGCCTTTTTTATTCGAAAGTTTACCTGCTGGAGGTATTGATGCTGTTTCAACTTATCTTAAAGAAGTTAAGAATAGCGATATCTATCTGGGGATTTTAGGGAGTAAATACAAGACTACTAATGAAGATGGTATTTCTCCAACTGAAATGGAATATGATGCATTTATTGAACATGTAAATGATGGGGAAGTGTTGATATTTATTAAAGGTGATAAAAGTATTCCCCGAGATCCTGAAATTAACGAATTCATCGAAAAAACAAGAGATAAAACTGTTTACAGACGCTTTAATTCTATTGATGAACTTAAAGAAGAAGTAATTAAAAGTTTACAATCTTTTCTTAAAAATGAAGGAATAATAAGTTTTGAACCCTTTGATAAGAGAATCAGTAGTGGAGCAGGTTATGATGCTATTGATCAAGATGAAGTGATTGATTTTCTCCAAAAAAGAGCCAAAAATCTGGATGTTGAAGTTCCAGATGCGCCCATTAAAGATATTCTTTTAAATTTATTGAAGGTTTTAAAGGTATTTAAAGGGAGATTCCATCCTACTAACACAGGAATTTTATTTTTCAGTGACCAGGCATCGGATTATATCCCTCAAAATGTGATTAAAATGGTGCGTTTTAAAGGTGTAACAGGAACCAGTATAATTGACAGTAAAGAAATAAAAGGTCCTATTTACAGGATGATTGACGAGGCTGAGAGCTTTTTTAAGAGGAATACTCGTATTGCCAATAAAATAGTGGATTTTAAGAGGGTAGACATCCCCGAATATCCATATCCTGCTATTAGAGAAGCTCTGATTAATGCAATTGCCCATAGAGATTATAATCGCACTGGAGCGCAAATAATGTTTTCTATTTATGATGATCGTGTAGAAATAAGCAGTCCAGGTTCTCTTGTATCGGGATTGTCCATCAATGCCCTTGAAAATAAACATGAAACCCGAAACGATGCAATCTGTGAAATTTTTAAATTAACAAAGGATATGGAAACATTTGGTACTGGAATCAGGAAAATGAAAGATTTTATGAGGGATCACGGGCTAAACGAACCTGAATTTCGGCTTGAAGGTGATTTCTTTGTGGTCAGATTTTATGGGCCTGGTGATAAAATACTGGATTTAGCTCCAGATATCCCAGAAACAAGAGTAGTTGCTGATTTAAAGCAATTGAATTTAAATGATAGACAAATAAAAGCTTTAGATATAATGCTCAGCCAAAAAATAGCTTTTACTAATAGTATGTACCAAAAAGAATTTAATGTTTCCAGATACACCGCTTCCAGAGACTTTAAAGGCCTTTTAGAGTCAAAACAAGTTTATGTGGTAGGTAAAGGCAAATCAACAAAATATATGGCAACTGAAAATTATGTGACATAAAATTTAATTTTGCAGCATAAGTTGCAGCATATTTTTCATGTTCATGATTTATCAGTTTCCTAACCACAAAATTTGCATGCAGCATAAATTCCAATTTTGCAGCATAAAATGCGGCATAATTAACAATGATGAAAATGTTTTTCGAGTTGTGGTGCATAGAATTGAAATCTGGTGCATGGAATGGTGCATAGAAAAAATGGTGCATAAATTCTAAATCTGGTGCATTAAATGGTGCAATAAAACTGGCACATTAACCAAAAATTTGGCACATTTGGTGGCACATTCAGTTTAGGAAAAATAATCATAAATATTGAATTTGGAGTAAAAATGCATAAAATATATTGATAGGGTGAAAAAGCAATTTCAGATAATGACAGATAAAATGGTGGAAATATACATGCCTCATTAGTTAGAAAAATGTCCCATTTAATGATCTATTATTTTAGTGGCTCATTAAATGTTAAAATGTCCTATTAAATGTCCCATTTATAAAAATATGAAAATTTTGCAAGGGGTAGGGGTAGTAGGTATTACCTGCTGATATTTAAGCTCGTGAAAATTAAATAGGTAGAAACATGCAAAAAACAGGATTTAAAGAAACTGAAATAGGATTGATTCCTGAAGATTGGGAAGTTAAAAAGATAAAAGACGTTTGTAAGCAAGTAAGAGAGTCTTTCGATCCTGAAGAAAACGAAGAGATGCCTTATATTGGTTTAGAACACATTAATGAAGATTCATTAACTTTAAATAGAATAGGTTCTTCATTAGATGTTAAAAGTGGTAAACTTGCTTTTAAAAAAGGACATATCCTATTTGGAAAACTTAGACCATATTTTAGGAAAGTATATCGGCCTGATTTTGATGGAGTATGTTCTACTGACATTTTTGTGATAAATGGTGAAGAAGGCTATGATAATGGTTTTTTATTTTATTTCTTTGCTAATCCACTAATTATTGAAATTGCAACGCTTACATCAGAAGGTACAAGGATGCCAAGGGCATCATGGAGTTATTTATCTGATTTGAAGTTTCCATTTCCAAATTTAGATGAACAAAAAGCAATAGCATCATTACTTTCAGATTTAGATAAAAAAATCGAACTGAACCAGAAAATGAACCAGACCCTCGAAAAAATAGGGCAGGCAATTTTCAAGCACTGGTTCATCTATTTTGAATTCCCAGATGAAGAAGGCAAACCGTATAAATCAAATGGTGGCGAAATGGTTGATTCTGAGCTTGGGGAGATACCGAAGGGTTGGGAAGTCAAGTCACTTGATGAAATAGCTGATTTTTTAAATGGATTAGCTTTACAGAAGTTTCCTCCAGAAGGAGAAGATTATTTACCAGTAATTAAAATTCGTGAATTAAGACAGGGGATAACTGCATCATCTGATAAAGCAAGTCCTAATATTGAATCGAAATATATAATAAATGACGGAGATGTATTATTTTCATGGTCTGGTAGTCTTGAAGTTTGTATTTGGTGTTATGGCAAAGGTGCATTGAATCAGCATCTTTTTAAAGTTACTTCTAAATTATATCCTAAATGGGTTTATTTTTACTGGGTTAAATTTTATTTAGAGCAATTTAAACGTATTGCAAAAGAAAAAGCAACCACTATGGGACATATTCAACGCAGACATCTATCGGAAGCATTAGTAGTAGTTCCACCTAATGACATATTGGAAAAAATGTCCCTGATGCGTTCCATACTCGATAAACAAATTAATAATAGTATAGAATCCCAAACTTTATCTAAAATCCGTGATTCACTTTTACCTAAATTAATGTCAGGCAAAATTAGGGTAAAAGGAAGTGAAACCCATGAAAATAGGAAAAATATCAATAAAGGGGATTAAATCCCACTTAAACACGGAATTTACAGTTGAAAACTACAATACATTTGTAGGTGAAAACAACTGTGGAAAAAGTAACATATTTTTTGCTATTAGATGGTTTTTTAAATATGATAACACTAAAATGCAGAAAGAAGACCTAACACATGGTTATAAAGAAGATCCTTATGTGATTATTGAATTTATATTTGATGAAAATGAAGATATTCCTTCTTTTTTAGATGAAGATTACGAAATTGAAGATCGTACTTATCATATAAAAGCCTATTGCAATGTAGATGACTTAAAAACAAAACCACAATTTTCTAAACATCAATTAATAAATGAAGATTTAGAACCAAAATCCTTAGCAACTGCAAAAGTTATAAAATTGGTATATTTAATATTTGTTCCTTCTATAAGGGAATTAAATGATGAATTAAAATTTACTACAAATTCAGCGATAAATAAACTTGTTTCAAAATATGTAATTGAAAGAATTCAACGTGAAGATCAAAAAACAAAAAGATACACAAAAGTTAAGGAATCTGTTGAAGAATTATCTGATTTTATCAGTAAAGGAGATAACAGCGCTTTTGAACAACTTAAAGCTTCCTTGAAAAAGTACATGTTAGATTATGGAGATATTGAAATGAATTTCAAGCTAAATCCTCCAAATATTAACGATTTAATAAAAAATTCTTTTGAAGCATCAGTAAAAGTTAATAGTAGAGAATTACCTCTTGAATCTCAAGGAATGGGATTTCAAAGATCATTGATATTCTCCTTAATTAGTAATATGGCAGATATAAACCCTGATTCTTCTAATTATTTGACTATGTATCTAATAGAAGAGCCAGAACTATTTCTTCACCCAAACCACCAAAATTATTTTAGAGATAAAATAATTGATATTTCCAGACAGGATAATAACCAAGTATTATTAACATCTCATTCTCCTTATTTCCTGAGCAATATAGACAATTATTCTCAAGTTAAAAGAATTTCCATTGAAAATGACATATCTGCCTTAAAAGAAATTAAACACAGTAAAGTTCAGGATATATGTAAACAAAATGGACATTTGATGGCTCGTGCTTTTAATCATGATGGTCGCATGTCAACAACCAAAATTGACAACTTAGCTAAAGAAATTGCGGAAGAAGATGAATTAAGATATCTTTTATGGGTTGATCCTAACCGTACGAACGCTTTTTTAAGCAAAAAAGTACTTTTGGTTGAAGGACCAAGTGATAAAGCTTTATTTTCGTTTTTATTTTATAATTCTGATGGTGATTTTTATAACATACCCCAAAAGTCAGAAATAATGGTAGTAGATATAACTGGCAAATTCCATTTTTACAAATTTGCAAATTTATTGCATCAATTAGGTATCTTAGTTTGGATTTTACATGATGGAGATGATAATAAAGTCAAAAATAGAATAGATCATGGGAAATTAAATCAATATATCATTGATTTGAAAAAGGATGATATAATAATTGATTATTTAAGAGTTGATCCTTATCTTGAACAATCGTTAGGAATCAATAAAGACAATCGTAAACCAGATATTTCTATTTACCATAAATTAGTGAATAATGATAATAATTGTAGAAATTGCAGTAATTATAATGACATTATTAATTTTGTTTATGATATAATCCAATATTGAGGAATGATCATGTCTTATAAATTAACAGAAGACGCAGTCGAACTTGCAGCCCTCGAAATCCTCCACGAACTCGGCTACAAAATAGCTTACGGCCCCGACATCTCCCCAGACGGAAAATTCCCTGAAAGAGAACTATATTCAGACGTTATCCTCAAAGATCGGCTGCAAAATGCCATTTACAAACTAAACCCACACATCCCGCCAGTTGCAAAAGAAGAAGCTGTTAAAAAAATTTTAAGAACCGAAAGCCCCCACCTACCTGTTAACAACGAAAGATTCCATAAAATGCTCGTAAACGGCGTCATCGTGGAATACAGAAAAGATGAAGGCACAGTACACGACATTGTACATCTTTTTGACTTTGAAGACCCAGAAAATAACGATTTCCTCGCCGTTAACCAATTCACAGTAATTGAAAATAACAACAACAGAAGACCGGACATTGTTTTATTTGTTAATGGACTTCCACTTGCGGTAATTGAACTTAAAAACCCTGTTGATGAAAAGGCAACCATCAAAAAAGCTTTTAACCAGATTGAAACCTACAAAAATCAAATCCCTTCTTTATTCATTTTTAATGAAGTTTTGGTCTTATCTGATGGGATTGAAGCAAAAGCAGGGACAATAACATCTAAATGGGAAAGGTTCATGCCCTGGAAAACCATTGAAGGCGAAAAAGAGGCAGTGAAAGTCATGCCCCAGATGGACGTTCTATTTCGTGGAATGTTTCAAAAAGAAGTTCTGCTTGACCTTATAAGACATTTCATTGTTTTTGAAAAGGAAAAAAATAAAACAGATAAAAAAATTGCTGCATATCACCAGTACCACGCTGTAAACAAGGCAATTAACGCCACAGTTAAAGCTTCAAGCCCTCAAGGTGATAAAAGGTGCGGTGTAGTCTGGCACACTCAAGGATCTGGTAAAAGCCTGATAATGGCATTTTACACCGGTAAACTTGTTTTATCACTGGATAACCCCACAATTGTGGTTATAACAGATAGAAACGACCTCGATGACCAGCTTTTCGGCACATTCAGCAGCTGTCAGGATTTATTAAGGCAGGAACCAGTTCAGGCTGATTCAAGGGAACATTTACAGGAGCTTCTATCTGTTTCATCTGGTGGAGTTGTTTTTACAACTATTCAGAAGTTTTTCCCAGAAAAGAAAGGCGGAAAATATCCCAGGCTTTCTGATAGAAGAAACATCATTGTTATTGCAGATGAGGCCCACAGAAGCCAGTATGATTTTATAGACGGCTTTGCAAGGCATATGAGAGATGCACTCCCCAACGCTTCCTTTATTGGTTTTACTGGAACTCCACTTGAGCGCGGCGATAAAAACACCGTTAATGTGTTTGGTAATTACATTGATATTTACGATATTGAACAGGCTGTTGAAGATGGAGCAACTGTAAGGATTTTCTATGAAAGCAGGCTTGCAAAACTTGAATTTAGGGAGGATAAACGGCCTGCAATTGATCATGACTTTGAATATCTTACTGAAGGAGAAGAAATAGCAAGAAAGGAAAAATTAAAGAGTAAATGGGCCAGATTTGAAGCTATTGTTGGTAATGAGAAGAGAATTAAGCGTGTTGCCCGTGATATTGTGGATCACTTTGAAAAACGGCTTGAGGTGATGGAAGGAAAAGGAATGATCGTCTGTATGAGCCGCCGTATCTGTGTTGATCTATACAGTGAAATAATCAAATTAAAACCAGAATGGGGTGATAAGGGCTTCCTTAAGATTGTTATGACTGGAAGTGCAAGCGATCCTGTGGAATGGCAGCAGCACATCAGAACAAAACAAAGAAGAAGAGAATTAGGGGATTTATTCAAAGACCCTGACACTGATTTTAAACTTGCAATCGTTAGGGACATGTGGCTTACAGGATTTGACGTTCCAAGCCTTCATACAATGTATATAGACAAGCCAATGAAAGGCCACGGCTTAATGCAGACCATTGCCCGGGTTAACCGTGTTTATAAGGATAAACCAGGCGGACTTATTGTTGATTACCTTGGAATTGCAGCAGAACTTAAAAATGCACTCTCCGAGTACACTGAAAGTGGCGGTAAAGGAAAACCAGCACTTGATCAGGAAGAAGCGGTTGCTGTGATGCTTGAAAAATACGAAATAGTGCAGAATATGTTCTTTAATTTCAATTACGATGATTACTTCACTGCAAAAGCAATGGAGAAGATGCAGATTATAAGGAATGCTGAAGAACACATACTTCAGCAAGATGATGGTGAGAAAAGGTTCTTAAAATACGTTGATGAGCTATCGAAAGCTTTCTCTCTTGCAGTCCCTCATGGGAAGGCACTTGAAATCCGTGATGATCTTGGATTTTTCCAGGAGGTTAAATCACACCTTGCTAAATTCGCTACAGCTACAGAAAAGTCTGGTGAAGAATTAGATTCCGCTATAAGGCAGATAGTTTCAGGGGCAATTGTATCTGGTGAAGTTATTGATATTTTTGAAGCAGCTGGATTAAAAAAGCCTGATATTTCCATACTTTCAGATGAATTCCTGCTTGAAGTAAAGGGCATGGAACATAAAAATCTGGCTGTAGAATTACTGAAAAAACTTTTAAATGATGAAATAAGGAGTAGAAAAAGAAAAAATGTAATTGAGGCCAGATTATTTTCTGAAATGCTTGAAAATTCTATTATAAAATACCACAACAAAAGTATTGATGTTATAAAAGTCATCGAAGAATTAATGGAACTTGCAGGGAAAATGAGAAAAGCAAGAGATAGGGGAGAAGAATTAAACTTAACCGAGTACGAAGTTGCTTTTTACGATGCTTTAGAAGTTAATGATAGTGCTGTAAAGGTTTTAGGCGATGAAACACTTCGAGAAATTGCAATAGAGCTTGCTAAAACTATACGTAACAATATAACCATTGACTGGACTTTAAGGGAGAATGTTCAGGCAAAGCTTAGAGTTGCAGTTAAAAGGATTTTAAGGGGTTATGGTTATCCTCCAGATAAACAAAAAAAAGCTGTGGACACTGTTTTGGAGCAGGCGAATTTGATTTGTAAGAATATTGCTGAAGCTAAATAATCTAACATAACTTTTTTAGCTTTCATTATTAAAAAACCCTTTTTTATTTCAATATTCCAAAACACAATACAAATTATATATGATTCAAATTGAAATACATATTGCAAAATAGAATACATGATATTTGTAATCCAAAATGGAATACATATTCTGAAGTGCAATATATAAATAGATGATCCAAAATAGAATATATTGCAATAATGGTGATGAGATGGCAGATTTAGCATGGGGGACCGATGCAGAATTAACTGATGAACAATTCTATAACAGAGAAAATGATATTTCACTAATAAAAGGACTATTAGAAACAACTTCCACTGGATCTCCCCAACACTTATGATAATAGGGATTAGAGGAGTAGGAAAGACTGTTCTGCTTAAAAAAATAAAAAAAGAAATTGAAAACGATTATTTGACATGTTATGTTGATTTATCAGCTACATCTGGTTATCAAATGGGTGAATTGACTGAGATGGGAATAATTCTGCATTTTTATGAGTGCTGGATGGAAGCATGTAAAGAAAAAAATTTTACTACAATTTTCAAAAAAGTAAAAAAATATTTTAAAACAAAAAATTTTGGATTACGAGAAATTATAGATATCCAGGGAATACCTATTCCTGTACCTAAATCAGAAGATGATTATAAAAAACTTTCACAATTTGTCTTAGAGCTACCTCAAATAATATATGAAGAGCATAAGAATAAAATAAAAGGATCTATTCTTATTATTGATGAGTTTCAGGTTCTTAAAGATTTAGGAGATAGACTGGACACTTTTTTATGGTTTCTTAGAAGTGTAATTCAAAATCAAAAACATACTGCCTATGTTTTTTCTGGATCCATAAATTCAAGAGATTCCATAATTGAAAAAATAGCTGGTAAAGACGGAGCTTTTGGCGGCAGGATGTTAAACATAGAAATATATCCTTTTAGCGAAGAAACAGTTAAAAATTACTTAAATGAAAAATTACCATCATTGAATTTAGATGAACGCGGATTTGAGAGATTTTATAAATGTGCCAATGGAATACCGTTTTATTTAAATACTTTTGCTAAATTACTTCAAAAAAATGTTCAACTTAACGATTCTAAGGTGAAAGAAGAGTTTAAAAAGACATTGCCATTCATTGCATTTAATACATCAATGGAGCTGGTTAACTTTACATGAGCAAAAAATTATAACAACTCTTATTGATAAGCCCCTTAAAAGAAAAGAGATAGCAGAAAGCTTGAATATAACTCCAGGTTCCTTGAGTAAACCTCTAAATAAATTACAGAACTTAGGATTAATAGAATCTAAAGAAACTATTTACAATATTTCAGAACCTATTTTAAAGGCATGGCTTAAAAAAGAATATCAAGAAAAAGGAGTTTTTCCATTTAGAAGCATGTGATAAATTTAAAAATTTATCAAATATCTTCAGGTTGCCTAACTAAACAGCAAATTATAATAGTTTAACCCTTATAATTAATATTAGGGATATTATGAATAAAATTAACAAATGCCTTAAAGAATGGAACGCCACAATCGAAGCACTTGGACAGGGAAAACAAACTATTCTAATTCGAACCTATAAAACCAATCTTGAAGAATTTCTTCTATATCCAACAGTTAGCTACGCTCTAAAGGACGATTTTATCAAAAATTTCCAGAAGAAGCATCAATCATTCATCCAGGAAAATGCTCTTCCAAAAAAGGAAGATGATAAGACCGAAATCAAATATTACGCCAAACTTGAAAACATAACCGAAAAATCAAGCCTAAGAATCGGCTCTCTTAGAAATTTTTATATCTGGACTCCTGAACACGTTAAATCATACCTGAAAGGGCAAAAAGCCCAAATATGGGTTTTAAGAATTTTCAAACTCAAAAAACCTTATATGGCCGAGCCTACTCCCGGCGCGATTCGTTATGCGAATTTGAAACAGGAAGTATCTCTTGAGGGTATGAAGCCAGTTCTAAGCAATGAACAATTCTATAAAACCCTTGCAGTTATTGGAAAATAGAAAAATCCCTTTTAATTAAAGAGAAAATGTGCTAAATATGAAACCTATACCGGTA
>DAVZ01000018.1 GCA_002505765.1 Methanobacterium sp. UBA176
CCAACATGTGAAAAAGTTCACAATGCATGTACTCTTTTTTTATTTAAAACTCTAAATCTTATTATAAAAATAGCTAAAAATTTAATCAATAAACTAATTAAAATAAAAATGAACCTTTGAGGTTCAGTCTGGAGTTGTTCTATTTGTATTATTTACAAAGCTGTATTTCAATAGCTGAAACATTTGTTGCTGTGCCTTCATTGCTCATTATTTCTTCTGTGCATATGTCTATATTGCCTATATCAACATCAGATATGAACCTATTTCTTACTATCTCAGCAACATCTACAGCCCTACTTATGGCTCTCCCCCTTGCCTTTAAAATTACTTCCGAAGTTCCACCGTTCATCTGGGTTACAACAGCTAAAACGTAGTTCATTACAGGTTTATTCCCAATGTACACAACATTTTCCTCTGACATCACTTTAACCTCCAAAAAATTCAAAGAATTTTTGGGTTCTAAAACACAACGTGTTTAGGACATCGAAAGCTGCAAAAACTTCGTTTTCGCAAGCAAAGCTTTCGACAGGTTCCAAAAATTTGAAATTTTTGATAACCTCCAAAGAATAACCACATTTGTATGGCATTATATTATAATTATAGTCTTGTAATTAATATATATAGTTTATGATTTGATTTCATCTTTTTAAGACTAAAGGGTTAATAATAGGGATATTTTGGATTTATAACGTTTAACTATAGCTTTTATTGTGTTTTATTAATAAATTATACTTTTTATAAAAATTACGGCATTTAAAAAATAAAAATAATGAATTAGGCTATCTAAAAATAATTTCTGCTGAAATTATTTAAAATCCCTGAATACTATAGCTAATCCATTAATACTACCTATATCATCTTTAATAAGTGTAATACTACCCCTTATATGAGTTTCAACCTCATCATTAGACTTTTTAATGGTTTTATCAAAGAAACTAATTGGAACATCTGGTGATCCATATATTTGGCCAATTTCTTTACTTAATACTTCAAATACGTCTACCAGTTTTTTACCCTCTTCGTCTTTTTCAAATTTACCAATGAGGTCTTGGGCAACAGGATTTATGAATTTGATCCGTCCCTCAGAATCCGTAACGATTACTGCGTCATTTACGTTGTTAAGTACCGCCTGAAACAGTTGTTCATGATCTCTCAATCTTTTCTCGACTTTGTCCCTGTACAATGTTATTTCAATTGTTGTATGTAATTCACTCTCTTCAAAGGGCTTGTGAATAAATCCAAAGGGTTCTTTAAGAATATATCCTGAAGGTTCAGTTATTTTGGCTCTTTGCACTGTAAAAGAATCTGAATATGCGGTTAAATATATTACAGGTATGCTATACTTATCCCTAATTATTTCTGCAGCTTCTATACCGTCCATTTCCCCATCAAGCTGAATATCCATAAGAATTAAGTCAGGTCTGATTTCACCTGCTTTTTTAATTGCTTCCTCCCCAGAAGAAACTAAATCAGGTACATCATATCCTGCACTTTCTAAAGCTCCTTTTATATCTTCTGCAGTGATTCTCTCGTCTTCAACGATTAAAATCCGCGTACCTACCATTTTTTTCACCATTAATAGCGTATATTGTGGATTTATTCTAATTATACTTAAACTTTATTATTTATCCTTTATCTTAATAATAAAATCTTGTTAATAGCATCTAATACTGCTTCTACACTTGCCATAACTATATCTTCTGTGGTAGATCTTCCTGTTGCACGATTTCCCTTCTTATCTCCCATTATTACAAATACCTCGGCAAGCGCATTTGTACCGCCAGTTACAGCTTTTATATTATATTCTTGAAGTTCTATATCGGTTGTATCTACTAAAACACTTTGAATAGCATTTATAGCTGCATCAACTGGACCAACACCAGTTTTGGCTGCTGTTTTTATTTCTCCATCAATATTGAGTTTTACGGTGGCGGTGGGCATAACGATGTTCCCAGTCATGACCGAAAAGCCTTCAAGCTTAACAATTTCTTCTTTTGCTTTTCCAATCACATTTTCAGCTAAAGCTTTTAAATCTGCATCAGTAACGCATATGCCTTTATCCCCAAGAGATTTAACCTGACGGAATATCTTATCAAATTGTTCATTGGTTATATCTATCCCATATTCATCTAATTTTGATTTAATGGCTTTAGCACCGGTATGTTTTCCTAAAATAATTTTTCTGGTGTGTCCAACCATTTCTGGAGTGATAGGTTCATAAGTTTCAGCTTTTTCAAGTACACCATGTACGTGAATACCTGCCTCATGTGCAAATGCATTTTCTCCCACTATGGCTTTATTAGGGGGCATTTTTACCCCGGTAATTCTTGAAACAAATTCAGAGAGATTTACCAGTTTTTCTGTTTTAATATTCATTTTAATGCCATATTCAGTGATTAATGACATCACTACCTCTTCTAAAGATGCATTTCCTGCTCTTTCTCCCAGTCCATTTACAGTTGTATGAACCTGCCCGGCTCCTGCTTCTACAGAGATCAGAGAGTTAGCAACTGCAAGTCCAAAGTCATCGTGGCAGTGAACACTTATTGGAATGCTTAAATGTTCATTAAGATTGTTTATAAGCCATTTCATTGATGTTGGAACCATTACTCCAACAGTATCAGGCACATTTATGTAATCTGCCCCTGCATCTTCAACTGCTTTATAGATTTCCTTTAGATAATCAAATTCTGTTCTTGTAGCGTCTTCCGCTGAAAATTCAGCTACAATGCCATGATCTTTAATATAATCCACTGCATCCACAGATTTGCTTAAAATTTCTTCTTTAGTCATTTTTAGCTTGTATTTTCTGTGGAGGGATGAAGTACCAATGAAAGTGTGTATATAATCAACGCCACAGTCAATTACAGCATCCAGATCTCCCTTTAATGGTCTTGCCAAACCACATATCTGGGCGTCTAATCCCAGTTTTAGAATTTCACGCGCTGCTTCCCTTTCACCGCTTGAAGCTGCAGGGAATCCCGCCTCTATCACATTAACACCAAGCTCATCAAGTCTTTTTGCAACTCTTATCTTTTCTTCTACAGTAATTGCAACTCCTGGTGTTTGTTCGCCGTCTCTTAGTGTCGTATCAAATATTCTTACCGTTTCCGGTAGATTCATCTGGTCTTTTACCTTTTCTATATACATAAAATTCTTCTCCTTTTGGTTTGGCTGTATAATTTATGGGGATACCTTATAAAAAAATTTTGATAATTTGAAGAACATTTAGAAAAATATAGATTTCACCAAACTTTAACATCAAGAACCAATAACAAGGCTCAATGAATTCCTTATCCCTGGGGCAAGACCCAAAATAAATATCGCAAGCTTCAGCATGTTTTTAATGGTATTATCTTCAATATATTCATCAATTACATAAAGTGCTCCCAAAATAACAACTATTTTTAAGGGAAACATTACAAAGGCAGTTCCTGCAAGGTTTGTAAGCGCATTGGGGAGCACATGCTGCTCGCTGTAGCCGTAAAAGTCAACAGCTATAAATGTGGAAGATGCATCAAATAGATGGGCTAATAGTGCACTTAAATTCAGTTTATCTTTTAAAAGATTCCATTTATACCTTAAAAGTATGAAGATAGAAGATACAGCTCCCCAGGAAACTAATATTTCTAAAAGTGCTGCAAAATTAAGTTGATTAATGTGGAGAATATTTGGAATACATAAAATAACCCCCACAACAATCATTAAATACCTGTAATCAAAATTAATTTTCCTTTCAACATACACTGATACCAGAAGAGTTATGATTGTTATAAAACCCGTCAAAACATAGATTCCAGGAGTTACAAGCCAGAGTACCAGAGGATAAATTCCATTATCTACAAGGGCTCTTGCACTTGATCCGAAGAAAATAAAGGGAATTAAAGGAATTAAAAGGTCTCCAGGATCTTTTTTAATGTATTTAAACATCTTTATGACTAATATCACAGCAATTCCCAGTATTATACCGAAAACAATTGTATTTAACAGGGTATAGCCCGGATGAAGGTACAGAAAATTATCCTGAATAAATTTTGAAAGTTCTGAGAACATAGACTTAATAGACAATTGTTTAATTTAAATTTTATCGCTTGAGGAAATCAATTTATGATATTACAGTAACTGGCACCTTTGCTCCTCTAACCACTTTATCAGTAACGCTTCCGATAAAGAATTTTTCTATCCCATGTTTGCCTGATTTGCCCATTACTACCTGATCCACACTTTCCTCATCGATAGTTTTAAGTATGACATCAGCAGCTTTACCCTGTTTGATTTTAGTGATTAAATTAACCTCTTTACAATGACCTTCGCATTTAGCATCCTCAATTTTTTGCTTAAAATCTTCAACTGCTTTTTCACCTTCTTCCCTCAAACTTTCTTCAAGCTGCTCCCTTAAATCACGCTGTGGTAATGCGTTAAGATAATCTGTATCAATTACATATAATACAATTATTTCATCTCCAAGACCTGCCATAGTAATAGCGTTTTCTCCTGCTGCTTCTGCCTGTTTTGATCCATCTGTAGGAACCAAAATTTTTTGAGTCATAATTACCTCCAGAGATTAATTTCCTGATTGTTATAATAATAAATTGATATTTAATTAAATTTACTGCATCTTTTTAATCTTTTTATTGATAACTTCCTTTAATATTAAAGGTAATGGAGTTCTATCTCCAAATACGTTGGTTTTCCCTGATAAAATAACATCAATTATGCTTTCAAGGGAAAAATCTGCCTCTAATTCTGTTACACAGCTTCCAATGGCACCCAGAAAATGGGCATCGCTTGCCCCTAACTGAGGTAATCCCCTTTCTTCGGCAAGTTTTTTAGCGCGCCAGTTTGAATAACCAAATATATAACGTGAATTTAGAGTTTCAACTGCATCTACATCCAGATCTTTAATCACATCACACAACCCTTCCCTATAGCGTACAAAGGGATGTGGAGCTATCGCTATACCCCCCATATCTTTTATAGCTTCAACAGTGTCTTCAGGAGACATGTATGAGGTAATTTCTTCTTTAATACCAATTGCAACTATGTGGCCTTTTCTGGTACTTACCTCCATTGCAGGAATAACGATAAAGTTATCAAAATCCTTAGAATATTCAATTCCACGTATAGAACCTTTAATTGAGTTATGATCTGCAATTGCAATGGCATCAAGACCTATTTTCATAGAATATTTAACTATCTCCTTGGGACTCATTCTTGAATCGGTGGAATATATGCTGTGAATATGCGGGTCTATTATCATTTCATTTCTCCATTATTTAGCATAATTGCCTTTATAAGCCCTACAGGACCTGTCATCATGACATCTCCTGCAGGAGCGGCGTAATGCACCTTTAAATCAGTTTCTTCCAGTATATTTCGGCGGGGTCCAGTGGCAACAACCGCTTCAAATTGCCCTATTGGTGATAGTGACCATGCTCCATGGCCATGATCATTGTGTATTTCTTCATGAGTAATATTTCCATTTGCCAGTTTATTTACATACTTTCCAATCTTTTCATGGGTTAAAATTCCTGTATGGTGTTCAAAAACTCCATATATTTTTCCTTTATTGAATGCGGCCGCCAATGTATGCCCGTTTCCTATATCCATAATTATAAATTTCTTAAGTGTTTTAACGTAATGGTCGCATGTGGCTCCACATACAGATGCAAATTTTGAATCCATAACTGCAAGATTGTAACCCTTAAACATTCTAAATGCTGCATTGATTCGTGTAAAATAATCCGGCGCCCATCCAAAGTATGCGAATTCCTCTGGAAGCCTGGGTTTATCTAATGTTTCCTTTATTTTCATAAATCTAAAGTTTCGATCTCCCATTCCCTTCATATACCCATGATCCTGAACTGCTATTCCCAGGAAGTCAAAATCAGGATCCACATCAAATCTGGATAAAACATCCTCTATTGCTTTTAAATCAACATCTTTAAGTTCAATATTTCTAAGATCTTTATATCTCTCTATTTCAGTTTCAGGTATTATATGGACTCCAATTGATTTAACATAATCTAAATTGTCCCTTATGGTTCTTGCAGCGTGTTCGGTCATGAAAACTTTATAACCTCTATTTAGATGATTTTCAATGGCTTTATTGATCGGACCTCCGCCCATCGTCTCTCCGCTGATAAATAAATCTTCATTACTCTTTCTTATCTCTTTTGCAATAATTCTGGTTGGAGAGGGCATTACCAATTTAGGTGAGTTTTCTATAGATTGATTAGAATCATAAAACATTATATCCTGGGTTCCAACACCTACATCAACTGCTAAAATCTTCATGCTATTATATTTAATTTTATATCTTAAGAAATCATATGAATTTCAAACTGTAATATAGTACAAATATGTACAACAAAGGTTTTAAATAACACCCTAAAGTCATATATAATATAAGAAAACGGTGATTAGATGTATAAAGTTACATTATCAGAGAAAGAAATTCCAAAAAAATGGTATAACATCGTTGCAGACTTGCCGGTGGAACTACCAATGCCCGATCAAACAGAAGAAGGGCGGCAGATTGAAAGTTTACCCAAAATATTTTCTAAAGGTGTTTTAAAACAGGAAATGTCCCGGGATAGATGGATTGACATTCCAAAGGAAGTAAGAAAAGTTTACAAAATGATTGGAAGGCCAAGTCCGCTATTCAGGGCAACAGGACTTGAAGATTATCTCGATACCCCAGCAAAGATCTACTACAAAAGGGAAGATTATTCCCCAACAGGAAGCCATAAATTAAATACAGCCATTGCACAGGCATATTACGCAAAGCAGGATGGTGTTGAACGTCTTACAACAGAAACTGGTGCCGGACAATGGGGTACAGCCTTATCACTTGCATGTTCTATGATGGATCTTGACTGTACAGTTTACATGGTTAGAGTTTCATTTGAGCAAAAACCATACAGAAAAACCATTATGCAGATCTACGATGGAGAAGTTATCCCTTCACCGAGTGATAAAACCGAATTTGGAAGGAAAATGTTAGCTGAAGATCCAAATCATCCCGGTTCACTTGGAATCGCAATATCTGAAGCAATGGAGCAGGCTTTACAAGACGAGAAGACTTATTACTCTCTTGGAAGTGTTTTAAATCACGTTCTCCTCCATCAAACAGTTATTGGTCTTGAAACCAAAAAACAAATGGAAATAATCGGTGAAGACCCGGATTTAATCATCGGATGCGTGGGTGGTGGAAGTAACTTTGGAGGAGCTGTTTTTCCATTCGTTAAGGATCAGTTGGATGAAAAAATTGAATGTAAATTCATAGCAGCAGAGCCTTCATCATGTCCAACTCTTACAAAAGGGAAATACAGATACGATTTTGGTGACACAGCAGGCCTAACACCGCTTCTAAAAATGTACACACTGGGTCATGACTTCGTGCCTCCATCTGTGCATGCAGGAGGTCTCCGTTATCATGGTATGGCATCTCTTGTTTCATTACTCGTCCACGAGGGAATTATAGAAGCTCGTTCAGTTGGACAGGAAGACGTATTCAAGAGCGGTACCACATTTGCAAAATGTGAAGGCGTAGTTCCTGCTCCAGAAACCTGTCACGCCATAAAAATAGGAATTGATGAAGCATTAGAGTGTAAGAAGAACAAAGAAGAAAAAAACATAATTATTAACTTCTCAGGACACGGAATGCTTGACCTTAAAGGTTACGATGACTTTATAAACGGTACTCTTAAAGGAAAATAATTCCTTATAACTATTTTATTAATTCATGCTTGTAATCATCAATTACTACTTCATTGATGGCTACTTTGTACCATTCAATAAATCTCTGGACTTCCTTTTCTTTGAGTTCTTCATTATCAATTTCTGAAGGCTTTAATTCCACACTGATTAGAGCACTTTTGTCAGATTCATTATATTTATACTTAATTTTCCTATCGTATTTAATTTTTCTATCGTATTGGCCCACTATAATTTCAAGCATTTTCTTGTATACAGGATTAATTCCGATATCTATAAACTGTAATTCATTCTGACTGGATTCTTTAAGATATTTTATCATTTTTCTCACCTAACTGAAGAATTTATCTTTAATAAGTATTTGTTTTTCATGATTATTATTTTTTTAGGAGGTTGTAAAGTTAATGGGGGGTTGCGATAAATTTTTGGATTTCCAAAATCACAGAAATAACCAATTATCTACAAAAACAAATGAAAAACTGGACAGGAAAACACATTAAAAATATCAACATGTGAAAATCTCTGATTTTCACTGTGAAAAATCGTAGATTTTTCAACACCCAGTAACTTTACAGTCCCGTTTTCGGGATAGCTTTTTATAGTTGGGTGTCATATCGTAATATAGATCTAAGGATGTATACAACTATTGTGCAAGAGATTTAATTGTAAAAAACTTGAAATAGAAATTCTCCATACTCAAATATAAATGATAGATAATAATACAAAAACACCTGACTTAGAACTTGTTGTAATTGGACAAGAAGAACTTAAACGATATTTAAATTTATTTGCAGAATCAATAAGGTCTAATATTAGATTTAATCTACTTATTGAAGGGGCTCCCGGAACTGCTAAAACTCTTGCTGTAAAAAATATGGTTACTAAATTACAAAAAGAACTTAAATCAATTCCATTTGTAAGAGTTACAGGAAGTCATGATGCAATACCAAGCGACCTTATTGGAGATATAGATATAAAAAAATATAAAGAAGGAATTTCAGATATTATTAATGGACCTCTTTTAAAGGCACATGGCAATGAATATCCTGGAGTTATTTATGTAGATGAGTTTAATAGATTCAGTGAATATACGCTCATAACTTTTACTGAAATCATGGCAGAGTGGCAGGTATCATTTCCAAAAACTCCCTTAACCAAACCACTTAAAGCAAATATCATTGCAACAATGAATCCATATGATATATCTGGAATAACAGATGTTCCACAACACATATTGGATAGATTTAATGCGAGGATTATAGTAAATTATCCAGCTGAAGAAGTTGAAGTTGAAATTGCAAAGCAGCATATAAATTATTACTATAAAAAAGCATTCCAAAGTTTAAAACCATATTATATACCGCTTATATCTACAACACGAATTTTAAGAAAAATTGGTGTTGCACTTGGACCCAGGGCATATCTTTCAACTCTTGACCTTTTGGCACTTGAATATTTACTTAAAAATACGATAAATAATGAAATTGTAATAGAACATTATAAAAATTCGATTAGGGCAAAGATTGCAAATATGAGCGAAGATAAACAATCAGAACTAATAAGCACTGCCACTATAACTCTCACAGAGGAATTTAAAAATGCTAAACGCATTAAGTAAGGTTATTGATAAGCATATAGAAGATTATAATATAAAGCTTGATTATACAGAAACAGAATTAGAAGACACTTCTTTTTATATTCAAGTATTCAGTGCTTCAAAAAGAGCAGAGATATATATAAAATCTCCCCGATACCTCGCTGAATTTTTAACTTTACACGAAGTAGCACATCTTAGATACATTGATTACATAATATCAGCGCACAGAGAAGTAACGCACCCTGAAAAAATAAGTGATGCAGATTTTTTTCTTGGTAAAATTATCGATGAAGAAGTTATTCATTTTGCAATAAATCTTATTTCTAATTATACAATAAATTCAAACATTGATGTAACTCCATTTAAGCCACATAATGATTTTTTGATAAATACACTGCCAATGCAAATGAATAGAGATTTGTATCTTACAACAGCGCTTATTCTTTTTTCAAGGCATTCGACAGATGATATAGGCGAGAGATTTAACATTGTACTTGAATTTGATAAATTTATTGAAGCTAAGAAATTTATAAAAGAAGGTTCAAAAAATCTCGTACAAAAATCATTTAATGCATTCATAAAAAGTATTATGGATCTTAGCGAAGTTTTAAATAAATTTTTTTTACGGTCAGATAAAGAAGTATGGGAAGAAATAGCAAAAAATACCGATCTTTTGCATGAAAATTCTCCAAGTTCACTTAAAGAAGAGAAGGCATCTGAATTTTTAAAAGAAACACTGACTCAACGCATTGCGGGAAAATCAGTGGGAACGGGGGGCGATGAACTTCTTTTTTGTGAGAATGATGTTCTTTGCTTTAAAAGTTTAAAACTTCCAAAACTTATAGGTAATGGCCTTGGCATAGAAAAGCCAAAACTTATAAAAAGATTTAGAGAGAATATTTCACTATCTGATAAAAAAAGAATTATATTTTTTGAGTCTCGTAATCGTTGGCTTGAAAGGGAAAGAGTGAAATGGGATACTGTATGGATTATAGTTGATGCATCAAATAGTATGATGGAACATATGATTTCTGCAAAAATAATTGCTTATACACTTCATAATTATTTTAAGAAAAAGACCAATATAATTGCATTTGCAACAACAGCAAAAGAAATTTCTATCGATGACCTTAGTAAAATTAAAGCAAAAGGTGGCACTGATATAAGCTCTGTAATCAATTTCATAAGAAAGTATAAAAGAGAGCCTATTACAATTATAAGTGATTTTAAATTTATTCAATCACATTTCGATGACTTTTTAATTGAAATAGTATCAAAAAAGCCGAAATCTGTTCTTTTTTTGCCAATTGACCAAAAAAGTATGATACGGGTTAATAAGCTTATTGAGAAATGGAATGGGTTGTTTAAGTATAGTGTGTTATGAGTTCTATATTTATACTATTTTATTCATACATTATTTTAGACCATAAACGGAGGATAATGATTATGTATCTCATAGGAGAAGCTTTAATAGGAAGTGGAAATGAAGTAGCTCACGTTGATTTAGTAATTGGAGATAAAAATGGTCCTGCAGGGGCAGCTTTGGTAAATAATTTAACACAACTTTCAATAGGGCACACACCTCTGCTTTCTGTCATTAGACCTAATTTAATTACAAAACCAGCAACTTTAATCATACCTAAAGTCACTGTAAGAGATTTATGCGATGCAGAAAAAATATTTGGCCCTGCACAGACTGCAGTAAGTAGAGCTGTAGCAGATGCCGTTGAAGAAGGGTTAATCCCTGAAGATAAGGTCGAAGATATTGTTATACTTGTTTCAGTTTTTATTCACCCCGAGGCAGAGGATTATCGTAAAATTTACCAGTACAACTATGGAGCCACCAAACTGGCAATAAGAAGGGCGATGGAAGAATATCCATCAGTTGAAAAAGTCTTATCTGAAAAAGACCGTGGAACACACGCAATAATGGGTTTTAAAGTCGTTAGACTATGGAATCCACCATATCTGCAGGTGGCGCTTGATCTGGACAATTTCGATGAAGTAGAAAGAATAATTAACAGTCTTCCAGATCGGGAAAGGATATTACTTGAGGCAGGGACACCGCTTATTAAAAAATTCGGTGTGGGAGTTGTTAGTAAAATAAGAGAACTTAGAAAGGATGCATTCATTATTGCCGATCTTAAAACCCTTGATGTTGGAAGGATAGAAGTTAAAATAGCTGCAGATGAAACAGCAGACGCTGTTGCAATTTCTGGACTTGGTACCGTTGAATCCATTGAAAAAGCAGTCCATGAAGCAATGAAACAGGGGATATACTCAATATTAGACATGATGAATGTGGAAAACTTCGTTGAAAAGCTGCAATCCTTAAGATACAAACCAGACATTGTATTATTACACAGAAATGTTGATTTAGAAACAATGGCTGCTGAAAGAGGAGAAGAATTGGGAGAAGTTACCGAATGGGGTAACATCAACCAGATAAAAGAAATCCTTGGTGAAGGGAAAAGAGTTGCTGTTGCAGGTGGAATAACTCCAGATAAGGTTAAAATAGCTCTTTTAAACGGTGCAGATATTATAATCGTTGGAAGGTATATCATAGGTTCAAGAGATGTTAGACGTGCTGCAGAAGACTTTTTAAGCCACATGCCTCAAGATCCAGATACAATGAGACTCGCACTCGATGAAGACGAGTCAATCTAAAAATTATTTTTGTTTAAAGGCATAGCCATTCTATGCTTAATCCACTTCTTTCTTATACTTATAATTCAAGGGTACATATGACCTTGATACGCCTGAGCTACATCGATGGGAGGTTTCAATCTGCATGAAAACAAATGATAACTGTAACTAAGTAAATATGTGGATAATAACAAGGGATGGATTTTTTTAAGAATCTGAAACTATGATCTTATCCGATACAAAAAAAAATATTAATAACAACCCATAATTCTAAAAATATTTTTTTAGAGGTCATTATGATATGCTGAAATCATGTAATAATGGAAACCATAAAAAGCAAATTAAAAAAAATCTTTAACAGAATTCTGGCACTATTCAAGGATTTGACATAGCAGGATCATGGGTTTTGAATAAAATTCTTTAGAACTAATTATTGAAAATAATTAGTCTTAAACCCCTTTCTTCATAACTTTTATTAATTTTAATAAATGATACTATAAATTGAGGATTATTATGATCGTTGGAATAAGTGGAAGCCCAAGAATGAAGGCTACAGATTATGTTACAAGAGAAGCATTAAATATGATTGAAGAAAAAGGCTTTGAAACCAGCTATTTTAGCATTAGAGGGAAACAAATATCTGGATGCATGCACTGTGATTACTGTATAAGAGAAAAGGAATGTGTTAAAAAAGATGACATGTATGAAGTCTATGATCTGCTTAAAAAATGTGAAGGCTTGATTATGGCCTCCCCCTGTTACAATGGAGGAATAAGTGCACAACTAAAGGCAGTTATGGACCGAACACGTGCATTGGGGGCCGTAGATACTGATTTTTTAAGAAACAAAGTAGGAATGGCAATTGCAGTCGGTGGAGACAGAGCTGGAGGACAGGAACTCGTAATTCAGCAAATTATAACTTATTATGTGCTCACTGGAGTCATACCAGTAAGCGGAGGCTCATGGGGGGCTAATTTAGGAGCTACTTTCTGGTCTAAAGACACTCTTGAAGGTGTTAAAGAGGATAAAGAAGGCTTTAAAAGTCTTAAAATGACTGTAAATAAATTCACTGAATTTTTAAAAAAGAAATGTAAATAGTATTTCCATAAATCTTTAAATTATTTCTGATTTTAAGATGAAAATTTATAGTAGACTGAACACTAATCATTAGGTATTAAATAGAGTGCTAATCTTCAGTTTTATTATTCTGGTGAGCCAATGGGAAATTCAGACAACAGTGCAAAAATACTAAAAGGAAGCCTGTTAATGATGGTCAGCTACCTGTTATTTAGAGTAGGTGGCTATGTTTACAGGGTAATACTGACCAGAATGCTTGAACCTGCCGGATACGGCCTTTTAGGGCTTACGCTCCCATTACAGGGTATTTTTCAGGTATTATCTGCTGGAGGATTTCAGCCTGCTATTGCTAAATTTGTAGCGCAGCACAACGCATTAAGTGAAGAAGATATTTCACGTCAGGTAGTTATAACATCCCTTAAATTTATGATGACCTCAGGAACGCTCTTTGGTCTTCTTATATTTTTTTCTGCAGAATGGATAGCCAATTTTTACTTTCAAAAACCAGCCATGGTTTATCCACTTCAGGCTGTTGCCCTTATAACTCCATTTAGCGTTATAGTTAGTGTTTTTAGAGGTTCGTTTCAGGGTTTTTTTAAAATGGAATATATTGTAGCAAGCCGTGCAGCAGAACAAATAGTTATGATAAGTATGGCTGTAATATTAGTTTCTATCGGTTTTTATGCAGCTGGGGCGGTGCTTGGAACTGGATTTGGATTTATAGCTTCTGCTATAGTTTCTTTTACTCTTTTTAAAAAATATATCTGGATACACTTTCCACAACCTGAAAACAGGATCAGTTTCATGGAGGAAATGAAGCTTCTTAAAACCATATTAGCCTTTTCCATCCCTATAGCATTAACCGCCCTTTCAGAAATGGCCATATACGACGTTGGTCCTCTTGTTATTGGTAGGTATCTGACTACAGAGGATGCAGCGTACTATACAACAGCGGATCCTATTGCAAGGCTGCCCCTTATAATTTCACTTTCTGTGGCTGCAGTGATACTTCCAGCAGCTTCTGAAGCTGCAAGTTTAAAGGATGAAAGGATTCTTGGAACATATATAACCCAATCATATCGATATGTAGTTCTATTAGTACTTCCACTATGTGTTGGAATTGCATTATTTGCACAGCCACTTCTTAGCCTGTTATTTGGTTCTGATTATATTTTTGGAGCAGAGGCTTTAAGTATTCTTGTTATTGGAATGACATTCTACACACTTTTTATGGTATCCTCCAGCATAGTCCAGGGAATTGGATATCCGAGAGTTCCAATGTATATTATGATCTTAGGAACCCTTTTAAACATTATATTGAACTTTATCATGGTTCCATTGTATGGAATTGTAGGTGCAGCCATTGCAACAACCATTGTTGCATTTTTGATAATGATGTCCATAATGTGGAAAACATTCCAATTAACAAAAGTGAAATTGCCTTACCTTGATTTTGTTAAAACAGGAGTTTCATCGATTTTTATGAGTTTACCATTATTATTACTACCCCAAACCTATATCGGACTTTTTGTAGCCATTATAATTTCTCCAATCATATTTATAATCATTTTTGGAATCATTGGTGGATTTACAAAAAGAGATGTGAGATTGCTTCAAAGGTATGGGAATAAAATGGGCCCCTTTTCTGGAGTTGTGGAAATAATAGTTAAATTTATAGAAAGAATGCAAAATAAATAATTGAGTACCTTTTGCTGAAGAGGATTACCATGGTTGAACAAAAAAAACCCAGATATAAACTGGATATGGAAGTAGAAATTGGCGATAAAATAGTATCTTTAAATAATAAGAAATCAAGGCTTCTTCAATGCATAGATAAATGCGGATCCATTGTTAAAGCTTCAAAGGAAACTGGTATTCCCTATAGAACCGCCCTGAAAAACATTGAAATAATGGAAAACGAGCTAGGAAAACCAATTGTAGTTACCCATAGGGGCGGAAAGGGTGGAGGAGGAAGCAGCGAACTTACAAACACTGGCAGGGAAATTTTATACAGGTTTATCAAGTTAAACAGAGTTTTAAAAAAACATGCTGATCTAAACGAAATTGAAGGCATTATTTCAAATATAGATAGAGAAAAGAAGATAATGAAAGTTACTTTAGATAAAAATGAAGTCTTATTGCCAATTATTAAAGGATTTAAAGTAAATGATAATGTTCTTATTCTAATTAGCCCAAGCGATATATTTGTGACCCTTGAAACACAAGAATCCAGTGTCAGAAACATGCTTGAGGGAACAATAACTGAAATGAAGTTTATAAAAGATATAGTACGTTTAACTGTAAATATTGATAGTACCAACGTTGCTGTTGATATAACTGAACTATCAAGGAAAAAACTAAATTTAAATCTGGGAAAAAAAGTATTTGTTGGATTTAAAGCAGCTTCAGTCGATATAGTGAAAAAAACTTAATGGGGTTTTGGCCAGTATGAGAATTGAGGTAGATAAAGAAAAATGCACTGGATGCGGAGAATGCAAGGAAGCATGCCCCAAAGGAGCAAAAATATGGGATGTGAATGGTAAAGCAATGGCTACAAACTTAAGATTCTGTCACTTATGCACTCTCTGCGCTTCTAAATGCCCTGAACAGGCTATTCAAGTTATACGTGATGATAACCCACCTATAGATGATAAAAAGTTAAAAAATGAAATTGACAATGAATAGATGATAAAATGAAAAGAAAGAAGAAAGTCATGAGGAAAACTTCTGAAACAGATATTGAAATTGAACTGGATATTGATGGAGAGGGAAATTCGGATATAAATACTGGAATTGACTTTTTTGACCATATGCTGGATTCATTTGCACGACACGGTTTTTTCAACCTGAAGATTCATGCTGCAGGGGATACTGAGGTTGATGACCACCATACCATAGAAGACGTTGGTATTCTCCTCGGCGAAGCATTTGCAGCAGCGTTGGAAGACAAAAAAGGCATAAAAAGAATGTCACATGCAATAATACCAATGGATGATGCCCTTGCAACTGTAGCAGTGGATATAAGCGGTCGAAGTTATACAGTGCTGAATATTCAGTACAAAAAAGAAAAAGTAGGAACTCTGAGCACAGAAAACGTTGAACATTTCTTTGAATCCTTTGCAAATTCAGCTAGAATCAACATCAACGCCAGAGTAGAGGGTGAAAACGACCACCACAAAATTGAAGCTCTCTTTAAAGCGTTTTCAAGAGCCCTAAAAGACGCTTCAAAGATTGAACATGATATAATTCCCAGCACAAAGGGCTTTCTATAATTTAAGGTGTTAATCTAACTGTTTCTTCATCCATTTCTTTTTTAAGCCCATCTAAATTTAGTTTACATGTATTAATCTCTTTATATTCTTTCTTAACTTTAAATAAATCATTTTCTACCCATTTAATTCATATAAGGAGATTTCAGTGTCAATATATAATAATCTGAAATTAAGATGTCTATTTGCCTTAACATTTCACCAATTCTTTCATATCTGTATAAAAATCTATTTATTTCATCTTCAAGTGCTTTAACACCAATTTCAAGACCTTTTAAAGAATCTAATAGATTTTCTGGAGACTCTTTTATTGATTCAACATAAACATCCTGGATTTCAGCTATTTCAAGAATCATATTTCTAAATTTATGTCTATTTGAACCTGCAAAGAGCATCATTTGAGTATAATAATCATATAATTCCTCAAATTCTCTTTGATTCATTTTATCTCTCCAATTATAACGAAAATCTAATGTAGTTTATACAATATAATAATAGTGCATGATGATACAAAAAACTTGGAGTTCGTTTACTGACTAAAAATATTTATGGAGGGTATAGATGGAGTTTATAGAACTGGTTAAAAAAAGATACAGTGTAAGAGCTTATAAAAATGACCCTGTAGAAGATGAAAAGCTGGATAAAATCCTTGAAGCAGCCAGGTTTGCCCCTACAGCCGTAAATTACCAGCCTTTCCAGATATGGGTAATAAAAACTGATGGAAAAAAGGAAGAATTAAAGGGTATTTATCAGGCAGAATGGTTTAGCGAAGCTCCTCTTGTACTCTGTGTTTGCAGCATCCCTGAAAATGCATGGTCACGTAGGGATGGTAAAAATTACGCCGATGTGGATGCTGCAATAGTTATGGATCATATAATTCTTGCCGCAACAAGCCTTGGGCTTGGAACATGCTGGGTTGGAGCTTTTGACGTGGAAGAAGCGCGGAAAGTTTTAAGCTTACCTGAAGGCGTTGAACCTCTTGTTTTCACTCCCCTTGGATACGCTGCAGATGATTTAAGACCAAAAAGCCGTAAAGAACTGTCAGAACTTGTAAAATACCATGATTAAACAGAAGTTACCATTTTTCTTATAGAAATAACCAAAAATTCTGCCAAAATCTGTTCCAGAAACTTTTTTAGCTTTATAAAGTGTGTAGATATTCTCTCTTTCCTCCTAAAAGGAATTTAGATCTAATTCCATATTCTACTGATAGATTAGCCTCTACAAATACAGCCAATTTAACACATGCTTTGATAAGTTCACCATCAAGTGGAAAATTCTATAATCATTGTAATTTTTATTAATTTCTTCAAATTTAATTCCTATTTGAGATTTCGTCCATTTCTTTGATTCTATTTCAATTCATCTTTTAAAAAATTTTCATGGTGCCATGTTTTTGGGATTAGACATTACTCCTGTATGCGTTCGTTTTTGTAATCACTGATAATATCCTTAAAACTATTGCAGATTTTACTGGAGAAATGATATCACATGCATATACCTCTTGTAAATCATGGAATAGACCTGCAAAGAATTTTTATATATATTCTTTTTTCGTGTAGATAAATTTCCATCTTAATGGTGCATAAATAAGCGATTATAGCAACTATCATCATATGCCCCAGAGCAGTCGTTTCTGGTACTCTGGGAGAATATGTCCATCTTTTTTGAAATCTGAGTTCTCCAAGAGATCTATAAAGCCATAAGACTTCTCTTCAAGCAGTGTTTTTTGAACGCTGATTAAATCGTGACCATCTTCCATCTGGTTTTCTATATTTACTCTGGTCTTTCCTATCCCATAAAAAGCGCTGAGTGATATGTAATCTTATATTCCCAATTTGTAGCCGGGTAATGTGATGCACGGAGAATTCTGCGCTCAGAAGTGCTCTGGGTTTTGGAAAAATAATTTTCTAACTTCTGCATGAATTCTTTATTATTGAAAGTTTAAATCATCACCTAATTGCTTTAATACATATGCATTCATTTCTTTACGCCTTTCAGCCATCATTCGGCGGAATACTGGGGGTTTTTATATCGGTAAATTCCAGCCTGTAGAGAAACCCAAATATCAAACCTTCTATTAGATCCAGCCAGTTTACGTTACTTCCCCTATCCTCTTCGATCCTGGAAACAACATATCCAATAACCATTTTATGAGCCTGTTTATCAAGTTCTGTTAATATACAGGTCTGATGTGGTCGTTCCACCGCTGTATGCTTCAGCCTCAAAGAACCTTTCTATTAGTTCTTCCTTCATGAAAACACAAAATTAAATTAAATATATGTCACTAAATTAATTCTGGCAATTTATTGCTAAATTCGGGTTATTAAATTGCTTTTATAAATATTTTCAAGTTAATATTTTGAAATATATATTATATATAATTTAAAGTGGTTATAAACTTGAATTTATTAAACACGGATAAAAAAAATATTTATAGAAAACATAAATTTCAAAAACACCCGGGTTTTTGACAGTCTCTACCAAACTAATCTTAATAAAAATTTTTTTTACTGCAAAAAAACAGGATTCAAAAAAAACTTTAAATCATTCCTTACGGCGCTATCGTGGTCAATAAATGTAAATCCATGGATTTTATCAATATTCTAATAATAAAGTTGTAAATGCAAAATAGAAAGGTCGATTTCTTATTTGAGAATCATTTTATTTATAACACTGTTGTTAACAAGGCTTTTTAAGCGTTTTTCACATATCTCCAATCTTTTATCCGTAATCATTTTAATGAAGTCGACATTATCATCCGCCCATTACAATATCCTTTCCCAGCACTTTTAAAAAACCCTTTAGAGTTTTTGAATTCATCTAAATTGAGTGTTGAAATAAGGTCTTTGAGGTCTCCTCTTTTCAAACGTAAATTAGATTTTCATTAAACTTTCTAAAAAGAGTAACAACTGAAACCAGATTCATTAGCAATGAACCTTGTTGCCACTAATAACCTTGATGCAAATATTTTTAAAGCAGCCAAAAATAACTCTTTCTGTTTTGGTCATTATCTAAATTTCTAAAATAAAAACAAGATTAAACCATCAATAAACAGTTATTTATAAATCCTTTAAGGATTTCTTCATGGTCTATATAAGTTTCTCCACGATACTTGCTAAGACTTATACCATAGGTAACTATAAAAATAGTAATGGCAAATGCTTTATAATCTATTTTGCTATTGGGTATATTTTTCCTGATGTAGTTTCTTAAAAGATTGATAACTTCTTCCTTAAAAGGTTCTGATGATTCACTCTTTTCATTATTAATTAAATGGATAAATTCAAAGTTATCCTCTATTATCCCTTCCATATCCTTAATTAGAGTCCTTAAAAATTCTTCAGGGTTTTTAGATTCATTTTCTATAAGAATTGATTGAAATTCTTTTTTGAATTTTATGATACTTTGAACCAGAGCCATGTCAAAAAGGTTTTCTTTGGTTTTGAATTTCCTGAACAAAGTTAACTCACTGAAACCTGCTTTTTCTGCTATAACTCTGGTTGTAGCACCCTTATATCCCTTTTCACCAAATACTTTTAAAGCTGCACCAATTATCTTTTGAATGGTATCCTCTGTCATAAAATCCCTGCAAAAAACATTATAACTTAATATTTAACTATTTGTGTTCATTAGTAATCTACATAATTCCATATTTAAGGTTTTTGTTATCTATGTAAAAAATAAGACTTAAAATCCATTATTAAGATAAGATAGGTTTTTAATAAAAAATCCCAGATTAAAGTGATAATTACTGTTAATCTTCAACAAATTTGTTAAACATTGTTTAACATTAATTTACTATTTTTGAAAAATATGCAAAGTAAATATATTGAATGAAAATAAGGGGCTAAGCAGCCCGAAGACCGCTTATTAAATTCATTCTGGTTTTTTCATTAAATCTGTTTTGGCCAGAGCCTGTCCTTCTCCACCATGTGGGGTTCTGCAAATGGTGTTTCCAGCTTTTTCTAGCTCTCTTGCTTCAGATGCCAGTTTAGCTGCAGTTGCAATCATTTCGTGTGCAGATGCAACAATTGGTACGTATTTTTCCATTTCACGAACCATGAAACAACCTTTAAGGTCAACATCTGCTACCTTTTGAGCCATTTCATATGCAGCCATTGCTTTAGCTTTAGCATATGGATTGGCGAAGTTACCAGCTTCAACAGCTTTGTCTGTGGTTATAGCTACTTTTGGTAATTCTATGTTTCCGCCTTCAGCACCTGCAATTACACCGTTGAGTGTTTCCTGAACAACACGGTATGCACCAGTTAATGCTAATACTTTAATAACATCTGCGTTGAATGATGCCATTTCAGTTGGGTCGAGGAATTCTCTTCTTGCACCAATCATTGGGTCTCCCTGAACAATGATGTAACCGAGGCCCTGTTCATCCATTTCGTCTTTTTTACCCATTCCTGGAGCGTCTCCAATAATAATAGCAGGTACATCCATTTCAGATAGTAATTCCCTTGCCCTTGCTGGTCCTGGAGCACCTGGGTTTGGGCTTATAAATACAACGAAGTCTGGATCGAAATCTGCTATTCTTGGTACAACGTCTTCAATTTGTTCTGGGTTCATCTTAGCACCAGAACCTACTGTTCTAACGTCTATGTTTGGTCTGTCTGCCCTCTCATCAAGTAATAAGTCAAGTACTGGAGAGGTACCAATGTTACCACATTTAATGATTCCTATTTTTACAACCATTATATCACCGGCTTTAGCTATTTTTTTTTTATGATAAGTATTTTTTGATTTAATCTTAGGGGACAATGTTTTTATATGTGAAATAAATCAGACCGTAAAAAGAAATGTAAATAAATAATTTTAAAATGTTATTTTGATTCTAAATCAATTATTTGTTTTTAAAATTAAATTTCTGCTATTCCAGGCAAATATTACAATTAATACTATAGCCAGGAAATAGAAGAGCCATACAATAGAGTCAGTTGGACCTGTCTCAATCCAGATCAGGGTATGTGCAAGAATTATAGCATAAATTGCTGTATATACTCCATTCACCATCCTTTGGGAAACATACATCAGTTTTAAGATTAATCCCAGTGTAAACATCTGAATTGCCAGTGCAACATATCCAAAGTCGAGCATTGCCGGTCCAAAAATGGTTGGGGTTATCATTTTGTGGTATCCAAGGGCCAATTCTCCCACGATATATCGAGGATGACCTGCAGTGAAGGTATTGTAAATCATTGCTCCCTTCGTGGCTCCAGCAATTTCAACAATTCTATCCAGGACCATTAGAGTAAAACCTGCCCTGTAAAATACAAGTTGAATAGGATTAAGGGTCCATTGCTGCCATTCGATTGATTTAACTGCAATGTAGCCGACTATAACCAGAATTATTGATGCAATTACTGCAAAGATTAAAAAATGTTTAAATTTCAATCCTCGTGTATAATAGACAGTTATAAACACGCTGATTAATATGGCCATGGTTGTGGTTCTGTATCCTGTTGAAGCAAATAGGACAAGCCCAATTAAAAAAAGGAGTAAATACCATTTTTTGTGATATTTGGCAATTAAAATGTTAATTGCCGGTAGAAAGAGGATGTATGAAATTCTCCAGATATCAGTGGTTGCCTTCGCCTTTAAATAGCCACTAAAAAGTGGAATTCCACCCAGTAAATAGATATTAAGAATTTGCAGGAGAATACCAATTATTACAATGGAAAGCAAAGCCCTTTCATTTAACAGGTGATTCAATATGGATTCTTGAAGCTTATTTTTTAATATCTCTATTTTTGTGCTATTGGAGATATTGAAGCTTCCAAGTAAATTCACCTTTCCAAGCATTTTCGGAGTAAGCACACCTGTAACAAAGAACAATGTACCAAAAAAGACTACAAAATAGGTTTCATTGGATACAAAGTCCAGACCTCTTAAATGGTACTGATAAGCAACCAAAGCAAGGGCCATATACAATATTATGGCCACAACAATGATATAAGGTGAAAATACATCGATATTTTTTACTTTCATGATTCCACTGTTTAATTTTAGAAAATATATTCTGTTTATTTAGCAGATAAAAGTTTTCATTATTAAAATCAATCTCCAGCACATCGAGTAAAATTAGAAGCAAATTGAGGGCAGGCAGCAGTATGGGTATGCATGTAACTTCCAACTGTTTTTTTACGTATCAAACCATCCAATTCTCCTTTGATCCCCCTTCCTCTAAGTATTTTAAAGGCAAAATCAGGTTTTCCATGGATTAAAACCTTGGAATAATGGAATTCATGTCCTCTGAATACATCACCTTTTTTGGTTATGGGATTATCCTTTTGTGTTTCTGCAACAACGTAGCTTAAGCCTTGCACGTTTTTAGTCATTTCTGATTCATAATTAAAAATTCCACACATTTTTCTGGCGTTTATTGAGTTTGAAAGATACATCAGGCCTCCGCATTCCCCATAGATCGGCCTTTCTTCATCATAGAACTTAAAAACAGATTTTCGCATTGAATGGTTAGATTCAAGCTCTTTTGCAAAAATTTCAGGATATCCACCTCCAAAATATATCCCATCAACATCAGGAACTTTTTCGTCCTTGAAGGGACTGAAAGGAACTATCCTGGCATTGTTGGCTTTAAGAGCTTCTAAATTTTCAGTATAATAGAAATTAAAAACTTCATCCATTGCCACTCCAATTTCCACCTTTTTGTGATTTTCTTCACGCCATGTATCCTCCCTTCCTTGAGGAAGCTTTCCAGTGTCTTTCATCATAGAAATTAGAGCATCGAGATCTATATTTTCTTTGATCACATCTCCCCATTTTTCAATGTAATCCAATAAGTTCTGGCGTTCTACTGCAGGAACCAGGCCCAGATGTCTTTGTTCAACTTTAATAGCATCATCTCTTTTGATTCCCCCAATAACATCAATCCTTGCAAGGGTTTCAATGGCTTTCTTTGTTTTAAGATAATGCCTTTTATTTTTTACCTGGTTTAAAATGACCCCTTCGATTTTAATAATGGGATCCAGGGTATTAAATCCAATTACAATGGCTGCTGCACTTTTAACCAGACTTCGTGCATTTATAATGAGTATTACTGGAGCATCAAGCGCTTTTGCAATTGATGCTGTGTTTCCAACATCTTCAATAGGGCTAATTCCTTCATATAACCCCCTTACACCCTCAATTATCCCAAAATCAGCTTTTACTGTTTTTATGCCTCGTTCATAAGATGTTCTTATTTGGCCTTCAGACATGAAAAATGAATCCAGATTTCTTGAATCATTGCCAGTGGCAAGTGTATGATAAGAAGTATCTATGTAGTCCGGGCCCGCTTTAAAGGGTTGAATTTTGTATTCCTCTGATAATGCTTTCATTATGCCTGTTGAAATGGTGGTTTTCCCAACTGCGCTTCCTGTTCCTGCTAGGACAATTCTCATATTTTTTAATGAGATGTGATATTATTTAAAAATTTAGTCTAACATGCGAAAATTTTCATTTTCGCTGCACCGAAAAACTATCAAAATCTTCGATTTTGACGCGATAAAAACTTCTTTGTCAGCTTTGATTTTCTAGTGAAATAAAATGTGTAATTTTGCAAACCTCCTTAGTTTGAACCATCCTAAACTTTTCTCCACAATGCAGTGAACAGAATCAGCATCAAACCCTGTACAGTACAGCACTCATTCAAGACAGCTCTTTATAAATATCAATGTTCCAGTTATATGAAATTGAGGATTGGTTTATTATCATTGAGCACTGCATTCTATAATTTGTAAGTAAACTGCAGTAAGGTTTGAAAAATAGCTAAATTGATTTGTAGCTTAATATTGAATTTTAAGTCACTAATCTTAATTTTAGATTTATTTATTTAAAAGAAGTTTTTGATTATAATCTATTAACTCGTATGGGGCTATTAACTAACAATAGAAGAATAATAACATCCTGTATCGTATATTGTTATTGTTATAAAAGTTTTTTTAATTCAATTCAATTAATAATATTTATATGCATTAATAATTAAATTAATTACTGACTTAATTAAAATAAATTTCAGGGAGGATTTAAAATGAAGAAAAAAATTGGGACATTAGCTGCAATGTTCCTTATTTGTGCTTTTTGCATTGCAATTGTCGAACCAACAGCTGCAGCCAGGACAAAAATGGTAGACAAGGGATCAATTAAGGGAACCGACCCAGATATTGGATACTACAAATTTTCATGGGTAACATACCAGAAAGGAACAAGTTACATTAAAATAAAATCATATTTGTATATGGGATTTATTAATTATAGCATTAAAACTACCTTTGTAATCCAAAAATTAAGTAAGACCAAAATTAAATTAACTACCTATATGAATGGTAAAAAAATAGATACAACCTATGGTTACACCAAATTAACAGCTGCACGATTTTACTGGAGAGAATTTAGACCTGAAATGTTAAGTATTTAAAAATATATCTTTTTATTTTTTTATTTCAATAAAATTATATAACTATTTTTGACATAATATTAGATTTAATGAACTTAAAAAAACTCAAAATTCTTGGTGAATCTGCAAAATATGATCTATGCAATTATATATATCCAGGTATTGATACCTATTTATCTGGAAAATTTCCGGGAATTTATACAAGTACTTCACCAAATGGACATTGCATCAACTTATTTAAGGTCTTAATGACGAATAAATGCTCAAACGATTGCAAATACTGCATTAACAGTAGAAGAAGCAAATTAGAGCGTTATGAATTTACTCCACATGAACTTTCCAATTTATTTTTAGATTATTACAATAAAAGATATGTTGAGGGCTTATTTTTAAGTTCTGGGGCTTCAAAGGATATAGATTCTTCAATGGACAGGGAAATTGAAGTTGCAAGAATTCTCAGGGAACAGGGATTTGACGGTTACATACATCTTAAAATTCTGCCCGGAACATCTTTTGACCTTATAAAAAGAGCTATGAGCCTGGCAAATCGGGTAAGTGTAAATATAGAATCTGCAACCCCTAATGGATTGGAAGAGCTTAGTAGCACTAAAAATTTTAAAATGGACATTTTAAGGAGAATGAAATGGATCAACAGATTATCTAAAAAAGACCCTGATCTGGCCCCATCTGGACAAACCACACAATTTATTGTTGGTGCAACAGATGAAAGTGACGAAAATATCCTTAAAAGAACTATGCGTCTTTCTGATAAATATGAAATAAAAAGGAGCTATTTCAGTTCCTTTAATCCTCTAAAAGACACTCCTCTTGAAAATCATCAGGGTCCTCATCCAAAAAGGGCAGCAAGGCTTTATCAGGCCGATTTTTTGTTGAATTCATATGGTTTTTCCATTGATGAACTTGTATTTGACCAAAATGGAAACATGGAAGCTGAAATTGACCCTAAATACTCTTTTGCATTGAATAACATGGATCTTTTTCCCCTGGAAATTAATGAAGCATCAGTTGAAGAGCTTTTAAAAGTTCCTGGAATTGGAATAATTTCTGCAAATAAAATTATAACCCTTAGAAAGAGGGGTTTAAAAATCAGTAAATTGGAAGAACTTAAAAAACTTGGAGTATCCACAAAACGCGCCGAGCCTTTTATTAAACTGAATAAATCCTATCAATCTGTTTTGAGTATGTAAGATAACTTAAAACTTTTAATAGATGCAGTTATAAGTTATAACTAATAAGTTTTATTTTAGAACTCAGTAGTTAATTAAATTTGATAATCAAGTTATAACTAAAAACTAATAATTTTTAACTTATATGTTATTAGTTATAACAAATCACTTATAAGTTAGAAAGTATAATCAAAAATGATCTTCAAATATCACCACACATTTGTTCGTGTTGCTATCTAAAATAATTGGTGCAGGAATCCATGCATCAAATAAAAAAAAAATTATAACTGCTCTGCAAAGAGTTCCCATATCTCAGGATACTTAATTTTTATGGCTTCCTCAATTAAAAGGGAAGCTTCGCTGCTAATGCTGAACTCTGGCTCTGTTTTCCTTAAAAATCTTAAAACAGCAGCTGATTTAGCAGACCATAGTGAAATACGTGGATTTTTCTTTACTTCATCCAGAATAGCCTCAATTATCTCTGGATCAATTCTCCTGGTTTTATGTCTATCCAGCTTTTTTTTTATTTCATCTTTCTCTTCTTTAATGTATTTTTTACTGATTAGTGCATCAAGACCTTTTCCAAGAGCTCCGCTCTGTTTTTTACTGGTCATTACTGGTTCTCCATTGCAATGATTTCTTGAGCAAGTTCATTATAAGCAACAGTTCCTCTACATTCTTCATCATATAAAATACAGGGCTTTCCATGACTTGGAGCTTCAGCAAGTTTAACATTTCTGGGTATATATGTTTTAAAGATGTTTTCCTTTTCTCCAAAGTATTCTTCCACGTTTTTAAAGACCTCTCTTCCAAGCCTTGTTCTTGAGTCGTAGAGTGTAATTAAGATACCTTTAATCTCAGATGGACTGTTTAAACGATTTCCAACAAGCTGCATAGCTTCAAGGAGGTCGGCTATTCCTTCAAGGGCGTAAAATTCGGCTTGAATAGGAATTATTACGCTGTCTGAAGCTACCAGTGAATTTACGGTAAGTAATCCCAGTGATGGAGGGACGTCGATAAATATGTAGTCATAATAATCCTTTACATATTCAATATTTTCCTTTAATATAAAATGAAACCCAATTTCTCCGCTTAATTCTATTTCTGCACCGCTCAATGAAATGTTACTTGGTACAAGATCCACCCCCTGGATTCCTGTTTGGATTATTGTATCTTCAAGCCTGTTTTTACCTGTTAAAACTGTGTAAATGGTGCTATTAAGCTCATTTTTTTCTATTCCAAAGCTTGTTGTAGCATTACCCTGTGGATCAATATCCAAAAGTAAAACTTTTCTATTATTAATAGCTAAAGCTGTTGATAGATTCACTGCAGTAGTTGTTTTACCGCAGCCCCCCTTCTGATTCAATATTGCTATTACCTCAGCCATTTAAATGTCCTCCAATATACCTCTAAATTATTAGTTATAAGTTATAATATTTAAACTATTAGCTAATGTTCATAAACATTTATTGAGATTTAACACCCCTGATTTGCATAAATGCATCAAATAATCAATTCTAAGTTATTAATAAAAAATAATAAAATTTTATTAATTAAGGAAAAAGGAATGCTATAATCACCTTAACTTGAGGAATGTACAAATGCATTTAATTTTAAAAAAGGTGATCAGGGAGAGGATGTTAAAAAGATACATAGATGGTTAAACGATCATGGTTATAACGCCGGAGAAGAAGACAGTATATTTGGAGTACGAACAAGAAAGCTGTTATCCAGTTTTAAAGTACTGAAAAAAGTTACAGACGGTATAGCAGGGTATCTAACCCAGTTCACCGTGGAAAGGATTGATAGAGAAGGTGAATAAGCATTTAAGATTTTTATTTCTTTAAATCTTAAAAAAGAATAAAAAAAATCCATAAATCAACTTTCCAATATAGCCCAAAATATCCTTTTTTACTCTAAAATCATTTAATAAAAATTATATATGAAATAATAAGAGTTAAATTCTAAAAATTAACCCTCCTGGATAAATTCATTGGTAGCGGCAGGGGTCTGAAGGGCATTCCCATTACTTCTTTTTGAATCTTTGAGGTGAGTTCATCTTTATTAAATAATTCCTTCTCCCGGGTTTCACGAATGTTGACCATAAATTTGTCGCTTTCAAGTTCTTTATCACCTATGACAATGGTGTATGGCACCCATTCGGTAGCAGAATTTCTGATTTTTTTACCTACAGTTTCATGCCTATCATCAACATCAACCCTTATGTTACTGGCCTTTAAATCTTCAGCAAGGGATGTAGCAAAATCCATATGTCTTTCAGCAATTGGAATTAACCTTATCTGAGTTGGTGAAAGCCATGTAGGGAGGATTGGAGGCTTTTCATCTATTTCAACCGCAGTTTTTTCAAGTAAACTGCATATAACACGCTCTATGCTTCCTGTTGGACTGCAGTGGAGAATAATGGGATATTCTTCCTCTTCATTTTCATTTATGTAGGTAATACCAAATCTTTCACCGCTTTCAACGTCGATCTGTATTGTAGGATTTTCGATTGGTCTTCCAAGATAATCTATGGCTGCAAAGTCCATCTTAGAAATCCAGTAATGTTTACGTCGTGGCAAAATCTCAAGAAGAACCGGCTTACCAATTTTTTGAGCTGATTGGAACATCCATTCCTTATTTTCTTCAAAAAAGTCTGCTGTCGCCCTGAATATCACTTCATAGTTGATTTTAAAATCTTCACCAGTTTTTGCACACATTGAAATTTGTTTATTAAATTCTTCCATTGCCTGAATCATATCTCCACAAACAGTATGAAGATCAGGCATTGTAAACCCTCGTAGTCTTTTAAGTCCTACAACTTCTCCTTTCTTTTCTAATCTAAAACTGTATGTTGATAGCTCATAAATTCCAACAGGCAGGTTTTTCCATGTTAAAAATGAATCAGAAAGTACTCTAAAAGCCCCAAAACAGCAGGCATATCTTAACATGAGATCTTTTTTTGTTCCCATTCTGTACTGCCTTTCTCCAAATTTATCGGCGTGCACCCTAATTGCATCATCTGCAAGGTCATACATTATTGGAGTTTCTACAGGCATAGCCCCATATTCAGTTACCAGGTTATAAACGTAATCTGATAGAAGGTCTCTGATCAATCTCCCCTTTGGATACCAGCGCAGATGTCCAACATCGGCTGAAGGCTCATAATCAGCAAAGCTCTTTTCACGCATCAATTTAATGTGTGGAGGTTCTTCTCCAGTAGATTCTAATTTACCAAGCTCATAATCAGTAAGCTTTTTGAGGTCTTCACTTTCGAATTTAAATGTTTCAATGTCTAAAAGTTCTCCTTTACTTAAAATATACCATTTTGAAGGTTCTTCTGCTGCTTTTTCCTTTTCTTCAGGTTTAATCGTGATTGTTCTTGAAAGCTCAGATAATGGATGCCCTTTACACGAAATTTCAAAGGATTTGTACCATCCAAATGGAATTCTTGAAGCATTAAGACCATTTTCTTTTAATTTACTTTCCATTTCCATTAGCACCTTTTTTGCTGCTTGCGGAGACCCTAAAGAAGAGCTCAAATGAGCATAGGGATATATGACAACCTTATCTGGCTTTACCTGGTCTGAAACATTGATTATTTCTGAAACCGCACTTCTTACAATTTCATCTGTATTTAGTTCATCTTCCTTTTCAACTGCAGTGAAAACCACCAGAGCATTTTCAAATTCCCCACTTTTCTTCTTATCCTCAATTTCTTCAGCTATTTTTGTTTTAGACTTAGTTTTATACCTTAAATAATCAGAATGAATCAGAAGTATCCGCATTTTCTCACCTATAAATACTAAAAGTTTAGATAATTAAAATCCCAAATATTAAAACCTCTTTTCCCCTAAAATAATTTTCTATAATAATTACTCATAAATTTTTAAAGTATTTACTATTTAAATTTTTATTAACAAGATATAATGAAATTAAATATTTTAAATGGAAACTATTATGGAATTAAGCATTTAAACAAAAAGAATTGCCAGTATGCCTGTAACAATAATAGCTGTAAATATTAATCCAATTAAGTATCCAAATTTTCTGGTTCCAAAGAATAGGGCAATTAAAAACTTAATAATTGTGTTTGAAATTGCTGCAAGAGTTATTGCTGCAACAGCAACTTCCTGAGAGATGGTATCCCTTGCAAGGATAGCCATACTTATTGTTATAGCGTCAACATCAGCTACGCCAGCTATAATGCTTGTAATATAAATCCCACTGGTTCCAAAATAAATTTCTGCGATATTAGAAGCAAATAAAATTCCTGTAAAAAGCAATCCAAATATTAATGCAGGCCGAAGAGAGAAGGGATTCTTGAGTTTAAGATCTTCACCTACATCCCTTATCTTGGTGGTTCTCCATGCTATTAATCCCAGTCCAATACCTAACAATCCCATACTAAGCATTGGAGCTGCAAGAAGACCTACTAAGTTAGGATTAATTACCAGTACCACAAATAGAACTCTTAAAAACATCATTGAGCTTGCAATCACGGTTGCAAACACTGCCGCCCGTAATATGAAGTCTGATTCCTTAACTCTTGCTGCCATTGCTGTTGTAACTGCTGTACTTGATACAAGACCCCCAATTATTCCAGTTGCACTTATTCCTCTTTCAGCACCTATAAATTTCATCAATATATATCCTGCAAAGCTTATTCCAGAAATGAATACCACCATCAACCAGATTTGATATGGATTCAAAACATTTAATGGGCCAAAAGTCTGGTCTGGAAGCAGGGGAAGTATTACAAAGGCAATTATAAGGAATTTTAAGGTATTGTTAATCTCCTTCTGGCTTATTTTCCGGGCAAATCTGTGTAAATATGGTTTAACAGCAAGAAGAGTAGTTATTATTATGGCAAGAATGGGCGCGATCTGTAATCCTTCATCAGTAAAACACAATGCACCTAAAACAAAGGTTAGAAGGGCTACAACTTCGGCAGTTACTCCGATATCATTATTTTCCCTGGAACTTACCATGTAACTTAAACCAACAATTGTAGCAAGGGCTATGAAAGCTACAATTATAAAATTAGAATAAATTGTGGATAAAAATGCAGATGATGTTCCAAATACTGCAATAAGCATGAATGTACGTATACCTGCAAATTCCCTTATTTTAGATTGTTTACGTTCTCTTTCAATTCCAATCAATGCCCCTATCGCAAAAGAAATTAAAAATTTTAATATTAAACCAGTTTCCATGTTAATTATTTTAGTTATCTAAACTTAAATATTTAGATTTAAAAATATTTCCTGCCACCCATTTTCTCGCAGATATTATATAATAAAAAGTATATATCAATAATACTACAAACTTTTTAAGATCAAAAAGCAGAATAAGTAGAATGATAATTGATCATCCTTTTAATATGAAATAATCAAGTTTAGAGTTAAATAAAGGGTAGAAGAGTTTTATTGACAATTAAACATATTAAATCTTAAACAGTGATTTTATGAGAAGTGATTCAATTAAAAAAGGCCTGCAAAGAGCCCCACACAGATCTCTGCTAAGAGCATGCGGAGTAACCGATGAAGAAATGAATAAACCATTTATAGGCATTTCAAACAGTTTTACCGACATTGTACCAGGTCATATTCATTTAAATGAAGTTTCAAATGCCGTTAAATTAGGAATTAGTGAAGCTGGAGGGGTTCCTTTTGAATTTAATACCATGGCCATCTGCGATGGTATTGCAATGAACCATGAAGGAATGCACTACTCTTTGGGATCGCGCGAATTAATTGCAGATACAGTTGAAAGTATGGCCCAGGCGCATCAACTGGATGGACTTGTTTGCATCCCTTCATGCGACAAAGTAGTTCCCGGAATGCTTATGGCGGCAGCAAGACTTGATATACCCTCTATATTTGTTACCGGAGGCCCCATGAAGCCTGGTAAATTCAAAGGGAAATCTGTAGATCTGATTGATGTTTATGAAGGTGTTGGAGCAGTTTCATCTGGTAAAATGACAATCGAAGAGATTGAAGAACTTGAAAGATGCGCCTGTCCAGGAGCAGGTTCATGTGCGGGATTGTTTACTGCAAATACAATGGCCTGCGTAACAGAAGCGTTAGGAATGAGTCTCCCATATTGTGCTACGGCCCACGCAGTTGATGCCAAAAAAATGAGAATTGCAAGGGAATCAGGCTCAAAAATATTGGAGCTTGTGGAAAAAAATATAACACCATCTATTATAATGACCCAGGAAGCATTTGAAAATGCAATTGCTGTGGATTTAGCCCTTGGAGGATCTACTAACACTACACTCCACATTCCTGCAATTGCAAGCGAACTTGAGGAAAAAGGAGTTAATATCAACCTTGACTCATTTGAAAAATTAAGTAAAAATGTTCCCCATATTTCCAAACTGAGCCCATCTGGAGAATACACCATGATGGATTTAGACCGTGCAGGAGGATTACCTGCAGTTTTAAAGGTCATTGAAGGTAAAATAAATACAGATGTAATTACATGTACTGGAAAAAGCCTTGGAGAAAACTTCAAAGATGCTAAAGTTCTAAATGAGGATGTGATACGGCCTCTCCATAATCCAATACATAAAGAAGGTGGATTGGCGATATTAAAGGGTAATTTAGCTCCAAGAGGTTCGGTGGTCAAAACTGGAGCTGTTGATGAGGATATGATGACACATTCAGGTCCTGCAAGGGTTTTTAATAGTGAAGAGGAATGTGTATCTGCAATCTTTAATAAGGAAGTTAAAGAAGGTGATGTGGTCATAATAAGATACGAGGGGCCAAAAGGAGGTCCTGGAATGCGTGAAATGCTCAACCCCACCTCTGCAATATCAGGGATGGAAATAAGATCTGTAGCGCTCATTACAGACGGTAGATTTTCAGGAGGGACAAGAGGGCCCTGTATTGGACATGTATCACCAGAGGCAATGGCAGGCGGTCCAATAGCAGCTCTAAAAGATGGAGATATAATAAAAATTGATATGATCAACAGAAAATTAGAGGTTGAATTAGAGGAAGAAGAAATTAAAAAGAGGCTTGAAAATATCTCTATGCCTGTAAAAGAAGTTAAAGGCTGGCTTTCAAGATACAGAAAACTTGCAAGCTCTGCTGATAAAGGGGCCATCTTAAGATAATTAATAAATAAAATTTAAATAATGCACTCACAGGTGAAAATGTGGATACCAAGGAAATTGCAACTTATATTGTCATTATTCTCATTGGAATTATTCTCGCTCAGCACATGAATGTGGTCGTCTCTGGAAGCATGGAGCCAATCATGTACAGGGGAGATATTGTCATAATTGACAAAAATCCAGGTAATATAGAAAAGGGAGACATAGTAGTCTACAATGCAGCCTGGTTTAACCAGCCAGTAATTCACAGAGTTATAAAAATCCAAAATTCCAGCGCTGGTCCTTTATATACTTTTAAAGGGGATAACAATCCTGCCCCGGATCCCTACCTTGTTAAGGAGGAACAGATCATTTCTAAGGTTGTAAATTATCCCTGGAGTAACAGTCCTGGTGAAGACCCTGTGATCATACCTAAAGTAGGTTATATAACCATATGGATAAGGGGACTGTAGCTTTAATTTATGGAGAATAAACTCGGATCAAATAAATCAATTGTATTGATGAAGATTACTGGTTCATTTTCCTGGTGGGATTAACAGGAATTCATTTGCAAAACACTAATTTAAGTTCTAAAGTGAATGTAGTTGTAGCAGGGAACATGGGCCCTGCCCTCATCGTGGAGATATGGTAATGGTTGAAAAAAATCCAGGCCAGTTGAATTTGGAGACATAATAGTTTATGAATTAAACCTGGTTTAATCAACCTGTAATTTATAGGACTATTGGGATTAAAAAAATCTCTAATGGAGAAGTAACATACGGAATAAAAGAAGATTATAATCCTGTCCCGGATCCATATCTTGTTAAAAAAGAATAGATTATTTCAAAGGTTAAAATGGGAGATAATTGTCTGTCAGTTATACCCAAGATTGGATACATCACCCTCTGGATTATGAGGATTATAATTTCAAATATTTTATTAAAACATATTTAAGACTGAAAATCAGATAAAATATAGATTTTAATAAATTTATTGAAAGCTTAATATAGAATTAAATTTCTTTTATAGCGCATTATCCACCATAACTTTTATACGGTGAACTCATGTACAGATTACTCGAAAAAGAAGCAGTTGAATCCATTGAAAATGCGATTAAATCCCTTGGATACCGAATTGGTGAAGAAATAAAGGTGAAGGAACCTCCAAATGCTGAATTAGGAGATCTTGCATCAACAGTATCCTTCCAGCTTGCAAAGGATCTGAAAAAGCCCCCCATAGAAATAACTAAAGAAATTTTAAAGGTAATAAAAACTCCCGAAGTATTCAAATCAGTTGAAATGAAGGGCCCTTACATAAATTTCTTTATAAATTACGATATTTTCTCAAAAATGGTTTTAAAGAGTATAGGAGAGAATCATGGCCAATTTGAAGGGAAAGGGAAAAAAATTATTCTTGAACACACTTCGGCAAATCCAAATGGACCTCTACACATTGGCCACATTAGAAACTCCATAATAGGAGATTCCCTGGGGCGTGTATTAAAAACAGGAGGATATAATGTAGAAACACAGTATTATGTTAATGATATGGGACGTCAGATTGCAATAATTGTCTGGGGACTCTTGAACTTTGATTTAAAGATAGAAGAAAAAGAAAAGGTTGACCATGAAATTGGGAAGATCTACTTCCAGATCAATGAAAAATTACGCCAGGACGAAGGGCTTAAACCCCAAATTGACATGCTTTTAAAAAAATATGAAAACGGAGAAGATAAAAAACTGGCAGATTTATTTGAATATGTTGTTAGTAAATGTTTGGAGGGTATAAAAGCCACATCAAAACGCTTAAACGTTTCACACGATGATTATGTATGGGAAAGTAAATTTGTAAAAGATGGAAAGGTTAAAATGGTGCTGGATGATTTAGATAAGTACACCGAAATAAACGAAGTCCTTTATCTACCTCTTGATAAATACGGGATAGAAAAAGAGCTTATATTAACTCGTTCTGACGGAACATCCCTGTATTCAACAAGAGATTTAGCTTATCACCTTGAAAAATCAGAAAATTGTGATGAAATGATCGATGTGCTCGGATCAGATCATAAACTTGCAATAGATCAATTGAGTGTGGCTTTAAAACTATTAGGCGCTGAAAGTCCAGAAGTCATATTTTATGAATTTATAACACTTCCAGAAGGCTCCATGTCTACAAGAAGGGGTGTATTTATCTCAGTCGATGATTTAATGGACGAAGCCATTGAACGAGCCTATTTAGAAATTAAAAAACGGAGAGAAGATCTGGAAGAAGAATCAGCTATGAAAATTGCAGAAGACATTGGAATAGGTGCAATACGGTATTTTATTGCCAGACTTTCCCCAGAAAAACATATTGTATTTAAATGGGATGAAGCTTTAAGTTTTGAACGTGGATGTGCATCAATTCAATATGCACATGCACGAGCATGCAAATTACTGGAAAAAGCAGGATTTAATGAGGAAAAATATATCGAAAATTATTTTTTAAGCCATTCATCAGAAAAAGAGCTTGTTAAGATGCTTTCCAGGTTCACCTCAGTTATTGAAGAATCAGTACAAATAAGGAGGGTGCATAATATAGCCCAGTATGCCATGGACCTTGCAGGTACCTTTAATAGATTCTATAAATCAGTTCCAGTTATAGGGACAGAAGATGAAGCTCTGAGATTACTTTTAGTTAATAAATCAAGAATTACCATTCTAAATTGTCTTCAGTTGCTTGGAATTAAAGCACCTGAATCTATGTAAAAAAAATTATATAATGCTTAAATTTTTTCATGCATCAAGCATCAATACTGAATGATCTATAAACCTTTCTATTGCTTGATCATGACTTACAGACTGGCGCCCTTGATTTTCATCGAAAATAAGGAAATATGTAAAGGCCAAAATTGTAAATGCCAGTACCTGATAGTCTATTTTATCATTAGGAGAAAATTTCTTTATATGATCCCCCAGATGTTGTATAAATGCTTCTATTACAGTTTCAGATATCTTACACCTTTCGTTTAGAAAAATTTTAACGTAGTCATAGTTATTTTTGATTAAATCCACAAGTTTGTCCATTAAAGATTCTAAAAAAGCTCTGGTGTTTTCAAACTCCTCATTAAGAAAAATTAAATCAAAGTCAGTTAAAATTTTTTCCTGATTTTGAACTAAAACCATGTTAAAGAGATTTTCTTTAGTTTTAAACTTTCTAAACAACGTCATCTCGCTTAATCCAGCTTCTTCAGCTATAAGTCTGGTTCTAGCCCCTGCATACCCATTTTCAGCAAATAGTTTTAAAGCTGCATCCAGTAATTTCTGTTCCGTCAAAGTTGTCATATTCACCTATATTTTTGAAGCATTATTTAAGAGTATCCTCCCTTTATTTAAATAAGGTATAATGGTATTACATCAAAAGAAAGAATATTACCAGCCATTATAGTACTAACTTATATACATCCTATATCTCAGTAAATTAGAAACTAATATTTAGTAATATTAGTTTTATAGCAGTAATGACAAAAAAAATAAGCAATAATTCATCGATAGCTTTTTCATGGTTTATGAATGATTTATCATCTTTTTTTATCCAATATAAGGAAATAAATAAAAAATAATCGGTAAATTAATACGTCATTATAAAATCTTTATTATACTCTATAAATTTCCTGACAGCATTTTTATGATCAACAAATGTATATCCCATATTTTTATCGAATATCAGTAGGTATACAAAGGATACGATATTAAAGGCGAATACTCTACTGTCTATTTTAATATTGGGGAATTTGATTTCCAAATACTGGCTTAAATAATCTATAAATTCTTCAATAATACTTTCAGATACCCTACGTCTCTCATTAAAATATAAGCTGATGTACTGGAAATGGGTTTCAATTAATCTGTAAAAATATTCAATTAAAATTCTAAAAGACTCTACAGGGTCTGTTACTTTGTTTCCATTAAATATGGAATATATTTCTTCTAAAATCAATTCTTTCTTTTCGATTAAAACTGTATCGAATAGATTTTCCTTGGTTTTAAATTTTCTAAACAATGTCATTTCACTAAAACCTGCTTCATGTGCTATAAGCCTTGTTTTAGTTCCTACATATCCTTCTTCCGCAAATAGTTTTAAAGCTGCGTCAACTAATTTTTCTTTAGTTTCGTCGGTCATTTTAACCTCCCCCTCCATTATTTTTAATAATTTAATTCGTTATTACTGAAGTATATTAATTAAGTATTTAAAGTTATGGGTTACTTACGGTATGAAAAACGATATTAGTGATTGAAAAGATTAAATAAGTGATAGCACTAACTAAAAATAAAAATAAGATGTTATTAGTACTAATATACAGAAAAATAATTTATTTACATTATATATACATATTAAAAACGTTTAAAACATCTTAAATATATAATAAAGTGTTAATAAATGTATAAAATATTTTTAGAAATATCTAAATTTTATTTACAAGAATATAAGAATATAGAAACAAAAAATTAATAATCAAAAGTTATTACTTAAAAAAGTTTGAATTTTTTTTCAAATGACTTTGAAAGATCCTGATTAAAAAATGCTAAAGAACAATAAAACATTTTAATCCTTTAAAAGCCTGTAAAGAATTGCTTTTTGAGCATGTAATCTATTTTCTGCCTGGTTCCAGATCACAGATTGATCAGAATTAATTACTTCTTCAGTAATCTCCTGGCCCCTTACTGCAGGCAGGCAATGCATAACAATGGCATTTGGATCTGCAAGTGTTAATGCCTCTCTGTTAACCTGATAATCTTTAAGATCACTAATTCGTTTAGATGCTTCGGCTTCATCACCCATACTCACCCATACATCTGTATAAATAACGTCAGTATCTTTAAGCCCTTCTTCAATGTTATCAGTAATTTTTAACTTTGAGCCTGTCTTTTCTGCATATTCCTCTGCTTTTTTAACTATTTCAAAATCTGGTTTGTATTGAGGGGGACACACAACGTTCATATCCATGCCTGTAAATGCCGATGCAAATAAAAGGGAATTACAAACGTTATTACCATCCCCAATAAATGATAAAGTCACATTAAAACTTCCTTTGCTTTCATAGATTGTTAAAAGGTCTGCTAATGCCTGGCATGGATGTTCTTTATTTGTAAGTCCATTTATTACCGGTATGCTTGAATTAAGTGAAAATTCTAAAACATCTTCGTGTTCTATGGCCCTTATCATTACTCCATCAACGTATCTGCTCATTGTTCTTGCAGTATCTTCTATTATCTCGCCCCGGCCAAGCTGAAGGTCATCACTCGATAAGTATAAAGCATTTCCACCCAGTTGGTACATTCCCACTTCAAATGAAACCCTTGTTCTTGTAGATGCCTTTTCAAAAATCATGGCCAGTGATTTTTTAGCCAATGGCTCTCCAGGGATCGCTCTCATTTTAAATTTCCCTGCAAGATCCAGTATTTCATCCACTTCTTCCCTGGCATCTTCCATCGATAATAGGTGTTTCATTAATTTCACTCCAAAATTTTCATTTATTTCCAGATTCATTGAAAAAAATGTTTATTTAAGTTCTACTATATTTATCTTTCTATAAATTCCAGAAAGATTATTTGATGTTAGATTCTATCTCAATTAGCCTTTTGAGATGCCTAATTTCCCGCTCTATTTCTACTAATCTATTCTGCTTATCTTCATCGGATTCAGCAGCACTGGGTCCTTGTTGAAGTTTTTCATATTTCAAATTCAGTAAAACAATATATTTTGTAAGTCCAACATTGATTTCTCTATTTTTTTCCTGTTTAAGCTTCAACAAACTGATTTCGCTACGTGATAAGTTTTCATTTAATTTTTCAAGAATTTTTTGACCTTCTTTAATTTTCTTTTCTGTGTCTTCAATTTCATCCACTATTTTCTCATTTTCAGGATGTTTGGAAGCTTTATTTTGAAGCTGAACAAGTCTGTTTATCATCTCCTGGACACATTTTTTTATGATAAGCCTTCGACTTTCATATTTATGTATCTCAAGCTCAGTATTAACTATTTTTTTATCCATATTCAATATTTTTGCTTTATTTTCTAATTTAAGGATATAATCATCAGGCATAATTACTCCAAAAAAAATAACTATTTTTTAAGGTCTTCCACGTGTTTAACCCTTTTTTGTATAAGATCTGCTGTTCCAACATCTCTTCTGTGATATATATCTCCTTTAACATATTTTGTAGCATTTTCACATAGTTTTTCTGCTTCATCTATTGTTTCACCCACTGAAACAAGTCCTAAAGCTCTTGAAGATGAGGAGTATATTTTTCCATCTTTTTCATTTACTGCTGCATAGTAAACCTGAGCTCCTGCCTCATTGATCCTTTTTTCATCCACATCTATCACCTGATTTGGAACTGCATTTCCAGGATAGCCATTGGGTACTATATATTTACAAACTGTGGCTTTATCTCTAAATTCAGCACCTTTAAGGTTTCCATCAACGATTCCCTCACAAATATCCACAAAATTAGTTTTAAGCAGTTCTAAAACATTCATTGCCTCTGGATCACCGAATCTTGCGTTGTATTCAATTAGTTTTGGTCCATCAGCCCCCAGCATGAACTGTCCATATAAAAATCCTCTGTAGGGCCCCACTTCCATATTAATAGCCTTTACTGTATCTTCCATTATTTTAACAGATTGATCATAACTTTCCTTATCCAAAAATGGCAGCAATCCATTTTTATCAGAATAAGATCCCATTCCTCCGGTTATTGGTCCTTTATCATCATCAAATGCATATGGATGGTCCTGAACTGCAGGCATTGGAACGATGTTTTTACCATCTACAAAGGCCTGAACTGTAAATTCTTCACCTAAAGCCCTTTCTTCAATAACAACACTTGCATATCCGCTCATTTTTGTGTCAATTATTTCTTTTGAATACTTTTTAGCTTCTTCAACGTCTTTTAGTTGTTCTCCCATTATTTTAACGCCTTTTCCTCCAGTTAAACCAACAGGTTTAATTACCACATCTTTACCAAAATCATCGATAAAATCACTGATATCATCGTAGTTATCAAACACCTTATAAACAAGAGAACCATCTATTTTATAATTTTCAAAGAGATTTCTCATGAAAACTTTATCTGTTTCTATTTTCGCAGCTTCCATGGTCGGCCCAACACACCCAACACCAATCTTTTCAAGTGCATCTACAATACCCTTTTCAAGGGGTGCCTCTGGCCCAATTACAGCTATATCAATTTTATTTTCTTCTGCAAACTTTTTAACCCCTTCAAGATCATTTTCACTTCCAATTTGATATTTAGATATTCGAGCAATTCCAGGATTTTTATTGCTCATAATTGAATACAGTTCTGCATTTCCTCCAATCGCCTTACAGATGGCATGTTCCCTTGCTCCTGTTCCCACTACAAGAATTCTCATAGAATAATCTCCTCTTTTTACTTATTTTTTATACAAATTTTTGTAACTTTAATTCAAATTTTCTATAAAATATCGTATATAGATTAAACAATTTAATTATTTTTTTACTTTTCACTTGCTCTTACTCAAACCGTTTTATCAATTACAATTTATCAATTATAATAATATTCATATTTGGTTGATTAAGTTTAGGAAATATGCTAAAGGTCATGAAGAGTTAACGGGATGGGTTGAGGAAGAAAATTAAAAGCATTACAATCTGTTAGATGAACAAAGTAATCATATAGCTTCCCCTGAAAAGTCCCAAAATAATGAATCAATGATTAAATATAAACCCATCGAATAGAAAGATTTAATCAATAATATGAAGGAACCCATATAAATCTAAAAGGAAAACTATTTATTGGTATTTTTTTTAATTATGGATAAGACGTAGATAATAGGGGTGTTAGGTGATAAAATGCGTATCCTTATTGATACAAATATATTTATTTACCGTGAAAATCACAAAATCATTTTAGAAAATTTGCAAAAGCTTCTTGGGATTTTAAATGAATCTGGAGAAAAAATAATTATACATCCCGCATCTATTAGCGAATTAAGAAGAGATAAAGACGAAAAAAGGAAAGAAATCATTCTTTCAAAGATTCAAACTTATCCCTTATTAAAATCACCGCCAGACCCTTATAATGATTATGATTTCTTAAATATTGTAAAAAAACCCAAGAACGAGCATGATTATGTAGATAATTTAATTCTTTATTCAATTTATAGAAATGCTGTAGGTTTCCTTCTCACAGAAGATAAAGATATTCATAAAAAAGCTTTTAATTTGGAAATTAGTGATAGGGTGCTATCTATCAATGATGCACTTAAAATTTTCGTTTATAGACGAAATCCTTCTCATCCTCCCTCCATTAAGGAAAAAAAAGCATATAATTTAGATATCGATGATAAAATTTTTGATTCTCTTAAAGAGGAGTATGAGGAATTTGAAGAATGGTTTAAAAAAATTTCAAGAGAAGGGCGTGATTGTTTAGTTTATTATGAACCAGATGGATCGATAGGAGCTATTTTAATTTATAAAATTGAAAATGAGCCTATTGATGTGGGGAAAGTTTTACCAGCAAAGAATAGATTAAAGATCGCAACTCTTAAGGTTTCAAGTGTTGGAAATAAAATTGGGGAGTTATTTATAAAAATTTCCGTCGAATATGCCGTATTAAATGGACTTGAGGAAATATATTTAACTCATTTTTCTCAATCATCTGATTATCTGGTTGATTTGATAGAAGAATATGGATTTTTGAATGTTGGACAAAATAGCAGGGAAGAGGATGTTTTTGTTAAAGAACTTTTCCCCAGTGTAAATGAACTTCAGGATGCCAGTCCAGTAAAAATTTCTAAATACTTTTATCCAAATTTTTATGATGGAGAAAAAATAAATAAATATATAGTGCCTATAATTCCAAAATATCATGATAGGCTATTTATAGACAGAGAACGACAAATAAGCTTATCAGAGTTTCTTGGAGAATTAATTATCGAAGGAAATACAATTAAAAAAGCATATATTAGCCATTCCAATATTAAAAGGATTTCTCCTGGAGATATTTTAATTTTCTACCGGTCCCATATTAATCAGGAAATTACGTGTTTGGGCGTGGTTGAAAAAACGTTTACAGATCTAAATAATTCAAATAAAATTCTTGAACATGTTGGTAAAAGGAGTGTATACTCTAAAGATGAAATTGACGAATTTGCTAAAAAAACTACGCTTGTAATATTATTTACTCTTAGTACCTATTTACCATCCCCATTAAGCATTAAAAAATTGAAAGAGTTCAAGATTCTAAAAGCAGCCCCTCAATCTATACAACAGATTAAACATGAGAAATATCTTACATTGAAAAGGGAAAGTGAAATAGATGAACGTTTTACTGTCAATTAAGCCAAAATATGTTGAGGAAATCAAAAAAGGAAATAAGAAATATGAATTCAGAAAAAAAGGATTTAGTAAAAAATCCATTAATGAAGCTTATATATACTCAACATCTCCTGTAAAAAAGATTATAGGATTCTTTAAAATTAAAAATATAATAGAAGATCATCCAAAGAATCTCTGGGAAAATTATAAAGATTTTTCTGGCATATCAGAAGATGAATTCTTTAAATATTTTGAAAATAGAGAAGTTGGTTTTGCAATCGAAATAAACAAATTTAAAATGTTTGATGATCCAATTGATCCAGTACACATAATCCCTAATTTCGTGGCTCCCCAATCTTTCCGGTATATTGATGTAAATGGATTAAATAACAAGAGTTTCGTTACATTAGATCAAATAACTAAATAGTGATCCTTACATAATTGTAAAATTATTTACTTACGTATTTCAGTGTACTAAGATTCAGATAGTGTTTCTAATGCATATACATCTTTATTGATTAAAACAATTGCTGCAGTTGCTATCCTAAATGTTTCTGATTGATCAATTATTTTTTTAATTTCCTTCCTTAGTAGCCCATAAATTATTTTTTGAGAGCCTAGATCATCTATTTTATTTTTGAAGAAATTCCTCCGAATCCTTTGAAGTGTTATAGCAGCCATATAAATTTTAAGCCCTTATATATCTTAATCAAATCTTTAAGCCCTTAGGATGTTCAATATCATAAACAGGCACAAATCCATATTCTGTTTTAATCATTTCTGGTTTTGACCACCACTTTTTAATATGATCTTTATCCTTAGCGTTAAGATTTAGACCTGCTAAATAAGTGGAAAGAGTTTCTTCAGCTTCTTCTATTAATTCAGTTGGTGTTTTTCCTATTAAATTGCAGAAAGTAGTTAATCTCTTAGCATAGTGCTTTATAGTTGATTCTCTTAGATCTCTGGAATCTATAAAATCAATAAAATGAGTATCTTTTTTAATGGTCTGGATATCAATCTTCATATACGATAATTAACGGATTTAATATAAAAGAATAGTTTTTTCTTGTACTACTACAAGAATTCTCACATAAACCCTCCTATGAAATTAAATACAATGTAGTTAATTTTCCAATTATTGTTTTTTATCTTAACTATATATCTTAAGTTAGCCAACATAGGATAGAGTACTATTTATACTCTAAAGAAAATAAATGTTCATAGTCTAAATTTTAGACATGAAATAATTTAATCAAGGTGTTTTTATGAGAGGTAGCGAAGCGCTAATTAAATCGCTCAAAGATCAGGGAGTAAATGTTGTCTTTGGATATCCTGGAGGCGTTTTACTTCCTTTATACGATGTAATTTATGATTCAGACTTAAGACATATTTTGGTAAGACATGAACAGTGCGCAGCTCATGCAGCAGATGGATATGCAAGGGCATCAGGAAAAGTAGGTGTATGTATTGGTACATCGGGTCCAGGAGCCACGAATCTCGTAACAGGGATTGCAACAGCATATATGGACTCTTCACCAATTGTAGCCATTGCTGGACAGGTGGCCACAGGACTAATTGGTAACGATGCCTTTCAGGAAGTGGATACCATTGGTATGACAATGCCTATTTCAAAGCATAACTACCAACCCATGATCCCTCAAGAAATCCCTGGAATAATAAAATCCGCATTTTTTATTGCTGGAACCGGCAGACCCGGACCAGTGGTTGTAGATTTACCCAAGGATGTCCAGGAACAGGAACTTGATATGGAAAATGAGTCTAAAATCGAGCTTCCAGGTTACAAACCCACCAGAAAAGGCCATCCTTTACAGATTAAAAAGGCTGCAAATTTAATTGTAAACTCCAAAAAGCCGGTTATACTCGCTGGTGGTGGAGTAATTCTATCCGGCTCATCCCAAGAGCTTCTTAAGCTTTCAGAAATGATCAATGCGCCAGTTGTAACTACACTGCTTGGTAAAGGGTCTTTCCCAGAAGATCATCCATTTTCACTTGGAATGCTTGGAATGCATGGAACAAAACCTTCAAACTATATGGTAGATGAATGTGATTGTCTAATTGCCATAGGGTGCAGATTTTCAGATAGAACCACTGGAAACGTTGCTGAATTTGCTAAAAATGCTAAGATCATCCACATAGACATCGATCCTGCAGAAATCGGCAAAAATGTGGATGTGGATATTCCAATAGTTGGAGATGCAAAAATAACCGTTACAAGCCTCATTAAAGCTATTAATCAAATTAATACTCCTGGAAATACTGATGAATGGATTAGGCATGTACAAAACTTCAAAAGATCGTCAATTCCAAGAACATCCTTCGATGACGTTCCCCTAAAACCGCAACAGGTTATTAAAGAGATAATGCAGGCTACAGATGAAGAAACAATAATCACAACTGATGTTGGTTTAAATCAGATGTGGATGGCCCATTATTTCAAAACTAAGCACCCCAGAAGTTTCCTATCTTCAGGAGGACTCGGAACAATGGGATTCGGGTTCCCTGCAGCTATGGGAGCAAAAGTTGCAAAGCCTGAAAGGGATGTTGTTGCAGTCTGCGGAGACGGCGGATTCCTTATGGTTTCACAGGACCTTGCAACAGTTAAAGAGTACGATATCCCTGTAGTAATCTGTATCTTAGATAACAGATATCTGGGAATGGTTGCACAGTGGCAGAAACTTTTCTACGAGAAACGATTATCACACACTCACCTTGGAGAAGTTCCTGACTTTGTTAAACTGGCAGAAGCCTTTGGCGTAGCAGCTCACCGCGTTGAAAAGCCTGGAGAAGTTCGTGAAACCTTAAAAAATGCAATTAACTCAGGAGAACCCACACTCATTGATATTACAATTGACCCAGAAGAAATACTGCCAATGGTGCCGCCAGGATGCGGACTTACTGAAATGGTTGGGAAGTATAAAATAGAAATTGAAAGTGCTGACGGCGTTCCATACTATAGAAACGCTGAAGAAAGGGCAGGTGATTAATATGGTAGAAGAAAGAACCCATATAATAAGCGCCCTTGTACTTCACAAACCTGGTGTCTTGCAAAGAGTTGCTGGACTCTTTACAAGAAGGGGATTTAATATTGACAGCATTACAGTGGGGACTTCAGAACAGGAAGGCATTGCCAGAATGACCATCATGGCCAAAGGTGATGAAAAGATTCTGGAACAGATTACAAAGCAGTTGAACAAGATAATAGATGTAATAAAAGTCAGGGACCTTGAACCAGAAAGGACTGTTAAAAGAGAGTTATGTTTAATTAAGGTTCATACTCCAACAGAAATGGTGAGATCTGAAGTAATTCAATACATTAATATATTCAGAGGTAGAATAATTGATGTAAGTCCTGAAACACTAACTGTAGAGATTACTGGTGAATCTGATAAGATCGAAGCCTTGATTGATCTTGTTAAATCCTTTGGAATTAAAGAAATTGCAAGGACAGGGCCTACAGCAATGTCTCGAGGTATTAAAACTATTTAAAATTCTTTTTTTCATATTTTAATTTATTTTGTGTTGGTTTTAGTCTAACCGCTATAACAATGTTTATAGCCGCAAATATTGATGGTCTCTTTTTTAAATATTATTTTTTGCAAATAAAGAATTTAATACAAAACAAATAGTTTTAGGGCCAATATTTCGGGTTACAGCCTTAATAATGATCAGCACACTGATTACCTTTACAATTCTTTTTCCAATGATTAGATGATTACTGGGAGGTACCTGTAATAATAGATTAAAAAATCTTAAAGAAATTGACATTAAAATACAACTTCAAGATTTGGATGAGAAGAAAAGGTTTTTTTTCTAGATCAAAAAAGCATTAATACACTTTTAGTTCTATCGGTCAATTGCAAATGACAGAGATAATATAGGAGTATATATCCCGATATTTTACCAGTAGAATCTTATCAGGTTTTGATTAATAATACAGATTTTATGATTATGATCAGTGTATGGTGTTATATAGCTTCAATTAGCTTATAATAGAGTTTTAGGAGATATAATTAAGAAATACAGCCATAATATTTATCCATTTGTTATAATTGCCTTGTAATTATTATTTCAGTGAAAAGTATCAACTTATAATATAGCAAATACAGAGCTTAATCAATCTAACATTTTTGGAAATATAGCATGACAAAATTTATAAATTATTCAACAAAATATCTATGTAGAATTAATTTTTACCTTATAATTACAGGTAATTTTTATTTTAAATCCTAGTTGGAGGCATGAAATGAATATACATTATGAAAAAGACGTAGATTTAGATGTTTTAAAGGATAAAACAATTGCAGTTATAGGTTATGGAAGTCAGGGGATGGCTCAGGCCAGAAACATGTCAGAAAGCGAATTAAATGTTGTTGTTGGACTAAGAAAAGGTAGTCCATCATGGGAAGTTGTAAAAAGCCATGGCTTAAAAGTATCAACCGTTGAAGAAGCAACATTAGAGGCAGATATAATCCATATGCTCATCCCTGATGAAACACAGGCTGCAGTTTACGAATATTCAATTGCAGAGGGATTAGAAGAAGGAAACACCCTTACATTTTCACATGGTTACAACATTCACTACGGCTACATCAAACCACCTAAAAACATTAATGTAGCAATGGTAGCTCCTAAAGCGCCTGGAGCAACTGTAAGAAGGGAATATGAAGAAGGTTTTGGAGTTCCGGGACTTGTAGCCGTTGAGCAGGACTTTACAGGAAATGCGAAAGAAATAGTTCTTGCAATGGCAAAAGGATCAGGTCTTACCAGAGCCGGAGTCCTAGAGACAACCTTTAAAGAAGAAACAGAAACCGACCTATTTGGTGAACAGGCAGTGCTATGTGGGGGAGCCACAGAACTTATAAAAGCAGGTTTTCAGACCCTTGTAGAAGCAGGATATCAGCCAGAAATCGCCTATTTTGAAACATGCCATGAGTTAAAGCTTATAATTGACCTCATATACCAGAAAGGGTTTGCTGGAATGTGGGAAAACGTAAGTAACACTGCAGAATTTGGAGGACTTACAAGAAGAGAAAGGGTAATTACTGAAGAATCCAGAAAAGCAATGAAAGAAATACTGAAAGAAATTCAAAAGGGTAAATTTACCAAAGAATGGACCCTTGAAAACCAGGCAGGCACACCAATGCTCAACAGAATCAGGGATATGGAAGCAGAGCTACAGATCGAAGAAGTTGGTACAAAACTCAGGAAAATGTGCGGTTTGCAAAAATAGATTCCTAAAGAGTTTTGAATCTATATAAAAACATTTTTTTCTTTTTAAATCTTATAAAAACAAAAGGGTGAATATTTGGTATTTGTAGGAATGGACCACGGGACTACAGGAGTTTCTTTCAGCATCATCAACAATGAAATAACTCATTTTAAAATTTCCAGAGAAGATACTTCTTCAGGAAAGGTTTCTGCCATTGAAGAGCTCTCTAAGCGAGCCCAGTTTGATTCTATCCACCTAATGGCCATAACGTATGCAATGGGAGATGCCTTAACTGCCATAACTCCAATAGAAAAGGTTAAAGATAGAGGAATTCTCTCAATGGAAGGTGCTGGAAAGGTTACTGGCGGAGGAACGGCAGTTTACAGTGAAATCGAAAATTCAGGCATACCTACAGTTGTAATACCTGGAATTCACAGGAAAACCCCCTGTCTTGATGAGAAGTTTAAAGCAGCTTATTCTCACCATGCAAGCTCTGAAAAGGTGAGCATCTGTTATAACGCCTTTCTTGAAACCGGATTTAAAAATATGATTGTTTCAGACATTAGTTCCAATACCGTAAGCATCTTAATTGAGGATGGAGTAATTAAAGGTGCTATGGATGCCTGTATTGGCGCCATGGGAATTATGCACGGTCCACTTGACCTTGAAATGCTTAGAGACATAGATGACGGATTTAAAACTGCAAATGAATGCTTTTCCAGAGCGGGTGCTGTGAAAATTGCTGATGTTGATGATGAAGTCGGTAGAATGAAGGATAAAATTATAGAAAACTATTTAAAGGGGGATGAGAAGGCAAAACTCGCCTTTGAGACCATGATCATGACTATCATTATGGAAATCTATGGACTGGCAGGAATAGCAAATAAGGTGGATGCAATCGTATTAACCGGCTCCATTGGTTCAATGCAGGGGCCAATTGATGTCTACAGTGCCATTAAAAAAGAAATTAAAGATATTGTGCCTGTTGTAAGAATAGGTGAAAGATCAGGTTCTATTGGAAGTGCCCAGATTGCACGAGCTGTTTTTAATGGGGAGAAGGAAATTTTAGGGATTCCTGTTGTTAAATAGTTGATATAACACCCCATCTTATTTTTTAAGCATTATTTTTAACTTAACACCAGCTAACCCTCCTAAAAAGGCAAAATTACACCTGCTAAAATGCATTTTATAATTAAGTTTAAAAATCTATAACGAAAAGCCCATAAGGCATTTCTGCTCCACTAAAACCCAAAGAGGATATAACTAATTTTATTCATGCAGATATATAACCAATTATTTCACCATAAATAAATCCCAAAATGGCCCCAATTAAGATACTTCCACGTAAAATTCCTTTATAATCCTTTATTTTGGCGTAATGGCACCAGAAGCTAGACAGTAGTAGAATGAGATCTATTTTGGTATAACGCTTGAAAAATGCATTGAAAATTCTTCATATTTAATTACAGGAATAATAATTTCAAATTTATTAATAAAAACTTATTTATTCTTTAAATCCATTAAAATCACTCCTTTTCCTTAAAACTCATTTATAGTTCTTTATAAACAAAGGTAATGATAATGACAATAGTATAAAAGTAAGGATTAAGCCTTTTTTTGTAAAATAATGTTTAAAACAATCTGCTTTACTAAAAATACTAATAAAGAAGGCTCATTTAAAATGATATATTTTAATAAGCATGTAACGTGCCTTAAATTTTAAAAAGAGTTTAAACAGCGTCTTTTTTTCCATTTTAAACCATAAGGTTTATAAATTATAACATCTAACTATTCCCAACCCTGAAGAAAAAAACCTTAATTTGGTTTTTTGATGCTTGCAAATTAAAAATTCGCAACCGCAAAAAATCAAGATTTTTTGCATGATGGGTAATCGGAGGCGGTATAATTACGAGGAAATTGTTTTTAGTAGCTCTATTAATGGCAACTCTATCATTTGGGAGTATTGCTACTGCAAGTGCAGAAGGAATAGAAGCTTTCGAAATCAAAGATTTCGAACGCCCGAACACGAAGAGTTCGACGGCTACGCAAACACAGATTGATAATGTCAATTCTGTTGATGAAAAAGTAAACACACAGATAAAGGATACCAAAACTTTAAATGAATCGGCTACAACGCAAAATTCAGTCGATGAGAATGAAAAAACTGTAGAAAATACAGGCACTGCTACAGCAAGTACTGATCAAACTACAGTTAAAAAACAGGTAGTTGCAGAAGATGCAGCAAATACAGACGCTGGTCAAACTACAGTAACTTCAACAAATTCAGCCAGCCAAAATTCGGCGAGTACAGGAACAAGTACACAAAACTCAGTGACTCCAGAAACAATATCAGACAACAAAACAGATTTATCTAACGAATCTGATTCAAACTATGCAAGTGGTGAAATAACCCTAGCAACAAGAGAGCAGATTAGAACTGCTGCAGTGAACGTTCAAAACTTCATTAAAAAAAATGGACGTGTTCCAGGGACCGTTAATGTAGGTGGCATAGTAGTAGATTATGCTGTTTTTGCAAGAATGGCAGCAGAAGAACTAGGCCAGATACAGGGTTCAAGAAACTCAGACCTGGAATTTAGACCGGTAGCACGTGCACCTAAATCACGGACAACACTAAAAAATGGTAAGCTCAATTTAGCACAATACATGAACATTACAAGTCATGCACTCAATTTTATGAACGCACATGAGAGAATGCCTAACTATATCAGCACTGCTTTTGGTAGAATGTCTCCAGAACAATTTTTAGATATGATATCTAGAACACTGGGATTCTATCATCAAAATAACAGGCTGCCTAACTTTGCAACAATCGGTAGAACTGTAAGTGCAGCACCAGCAACAGAATCAGGCAATGGTTCTGGAGGTACCAGATTACCTGTACCTGGTGAATTGCAGTCCTATTTACAGGCCACCCGAAACGCTCAAGTGACTAATGCTCAAATACAAAACCTGGCAAAGCAGATAACAGGCGGTAGCAACGATATAAACGCTGCAACACGGCTATTTAACTGGGTCAGAAACAATATCAAATATTCATTCTACCGTAATACTCAGCGGGGTGCAGTAAAAACATTGAATGACAGAAAAGGAAACTGTGTTGACCAGGCACACCTACTGGTTGCGCTTAGCAGAGCTGCAGGAATACCAGCAAGATACGTACATGGAAGATGCAAATTTACAAGTGGTAACACTTACGGTCATGTTTGGGCTGAAGTCTGGGTAAAAGGCAGATGGTACAGTGTAGATCCAACAAGCGTTAGAAATACTTTCGGAGCAATTAAGAGCTGGTCTTTAATTACTCTACATGGCAGATACACGTCCTTACCTTTCTAAAATTGAAAAAGGAGCAAGTAAAATGATTAATAAGTCAATAATTGCCGTTATGGCAATAATTGCTGTAGCAGGCTTGGTATTCGCTGCTTCTGGAGGTACAGGGGGTGATGATCCCATTAAAGATTCTGAAAACCCAGAACAGCAGAATAATGAAAATGCTGAAATTAAAAATGAAACTTCCGGTGGAAATAAGGTGATATCTACAAATAAAGCTCAGGAAATAGCTCAAAAATACATTGAAGAACCTGAAGCAAAGGCAGGGACACCTAAATTGAGCAATGTTAATGGGAAAGCGGTTTACATCGTGCCTGTTATCCTTAATGGAGAACAGGTTGGAGAAATAGAAATAGACTCTGAAACAGGTGAAAACCTTGGAGGAGCTGGTGGAGCTCCATAGCTCAATTTTCTAAAAATCTCCATTTAAGGGAAAATATTTTCCCTATTTTTTTTAATCTTTTAAATATTGTCAATGGTTATTTTTGAATTGATTTTCCCCATGATTTACCTATATATCCACAAACACGTGATCAATGCATAAACTATAACTGCATAATTTTTAATTCACTTTCAATCAAGCCAATCATTCATTAAATCAATATTTGAAGTTGAATCAAGGGATAATGGAGTGATGGTAGGATAATTACAGCTTCTTAGAGCATGTACGTCTGTTCCCACTTCATCTATCCCCGCAGGGTCCCCGTCAATCCAGTAATATTCCCTTCCCCTTGGATCAAGTCTTTTTTGTATGTGAATTGAATACATCTTCTTTCCAAGTCTTGTTAACTTAATTTTATGGGTTTCTGGATGTGAAGGAATATTTACATTTAAAAAATCAACTCCACTGGGAAGTCCCTTCTTTAAAATGTTATTTGAGACCTTTTTAAGTACTTTTTGGGCGAATTGGAAGTCCAGTTCCACGTGGCCATCGTGAAATTTTATATCATCTTTGGTTACCTGGAGCGAAATTGAAATTGCTGGTACCCCATGAACTGCAGCTTCCATTGCTGCTCCCACTGTTCCAGAAGTTGTAAGTTCAGCCATTCCAAGATTTTCCCCAATATTAATTCCAGATATTAATAAATCAGGCTTTTCTTTCATTATTTCATATATCCCTATTATTACAGCGTCTGTTGGGGTTCCAGATACAGAATGGGCCTTACTGCCATCCCCCATATTGGATAAAGATACTCTTATTGGCTCAAATAGGGTCAATGCATGTCCAATTCCACTTTGCTGGGCGGCTGGTGCCACTACATTAATATCTCCCAGTTCTTTAACTGCATTTTTTGCTGCAAGTATACCTGATGAGTTAACTCCATCATCATTTGTTATCAAAATTCGCATGGAGCATATCTATTTTTTGATCTTCAAAAAGTTACTGGAAAATAAGTATATAACTATTGAAACGTTAAAACTAAATAGTACATATTAAATATTCAGATTATAGAATATAGGATATACTAATTGATTTATATTTATTCCCCCATTTCTAAAGGGTGAGCAAGTTGGAAAAAAATAGACTGGTTGATTTTGTAGCAAAAATAATGGAAAAATCTGGATTCAAAGTCCAGAAATATTACAAGACAACAAAATATGTTGTAGACATTTATGGAGTCTTACCTACGGTTTTAGGGGATATTGGAATAGTTGTATCATGTAAAAATTATGAAGAAAGATGGAAAGTGGGATTAGATGTCATCAAAGAGATGGAAATGGTAGCTAAAACTCTTAACGCGTCTAAAGTGGTAATAGTAACCACTTCTATCTTTTCAGATAATGCCACACGCTACGCTCAGGGTAGAAATGTTGAACTCATCGATAAAGATGAATTAATGAAAATAGCAAAAACTTTCTCCAATAAGAAATTAGAAACCTATGAAGAAGATGTGAAAGTGGCAGATGTAGAAGAAGATGAATATGAACCTTCCATTGGATCAAGAATCAGTAGTTCTTTCCCTAAATCAGGAAAAAGAAGCTCTTTATCTGGGAAAAAACGAGGAGTTGCCTCTAACATTGATTCTAATAAAGTGCAGGCATGGAGTAGAGTTATTTTAAGCAGTACAGTTGCACTTATATTGATTGTTTTAGCCATTTCAACATTTGTTGCATTCTTAATAGCTCCAAATCAAACTCTTTTTGGTGTGATAAGGATTCTTGCTGCTGCAATTTTAGCCTATGGAATAGTGATGGCTCTTGAACGTGATTTAACCGTAACTTTAATAAAAGGATCCACAGTATTCTTTGTCTGCTTGCTTGTATACGTTGTTTGGATTATATTCAGGGCTTATTATTACTGAATCATTTTTTTTATGGATAAATTTTATTTTTAAAACAAGAAATGATTTTTTAACGTAACAATATAGTAGAATTAATTTAAATTAAAAAAAAGCATTAGCATAGCTTATTAAAGAATTAGAGGGTTGTAAAGTTATTGGGGGTTAAGCAGATTTATTGAAATATTTTTGACTTGATATGTCTTTGTTTACTGAA
>DAVZ01000016.1 GCA_002505765.1 Methanobacterium sp. UBA176
TTATAGTTAAATACGTAACCTTTTTAACTAATAAGCTGTATATCTATTATTCATGAGTAGAAATCCTTCAATGAAAGTTGAGAAATGGATTACTAGTGAAGAACTAAAAAAACGTATCAGAGAAAAAGAAAAAGATGTTAAAGTGTTAAATCGACTGCATTTCATGAATTACCTTTACAGTGGTTGCAGTGTCCCAGAAGCAAGTGAGAAGCTCGGAATAACAAAAGTTACAGGGTATAATTGGCTGGAAAGATGGAATGAAGATGGTTATGAAGGCTTAATTCCACGCTTTGCTGGAGGAAGACCATCCAAGCTAACTGACAAACAAAAAAGCCAACTTAAAGAAATATTAAAAGAAAGAGACGATTGGACCACCAAAGAAATCAGAAATCTCATCTGTAACCAGTTTAACGTTGAATACAGCTTAAAACAAGTGGGAATCATTCTAAGAAACCTGGGAATGAAATTTGGAAAACCATATCCTGAAGATTATCGAAGACCCCGAGACGCTGAAGAACAATTAAAAAAAACTTAGACCAAAATTTAAGCAAAAATCCTGATGTAATCGGGTTTTTTGATGAATTCTCACCCCAAAACACCGCTAACACCCAAAGACTATGGTCTCTTACCAAACCTGTCATAACAAAGAATACAACGAAACTAAAAGCAAACACATTCGGCTTTTATGCTATCCAAGGTCACAGTACAATTGATTTCAAAGACCACTCACGAAAAGAAGATGTAATAGAATTCCTTGAACAAATAAGAGCCATAAACCCGTATGGAAGGATAATGATCATACTAGACAACTTCAGATCCCCATCATGCCAAGATAACAACCGAAACAGCCGGAAAACTCAACATCGACCTCGTATTCCTACCACCCTACTCCCCAGACCTCAATCCTATTGAATTCATCTGGAAAACAATAAAAAGGGAGCTATCACCAATATTCATTGAAACACAAGAACAAAAACAACATTTAATAGAAAAACACTTCAAACACCACTCAAAATCAATAACATACGCCAAGAAATGGATAAAAAAATTCTTAACAAAAGTAAAAAAAGATTAGTAAAGAACTATAATTGAAGAAGCTTTATATAAATGCTCAAAAGTTAGACTAGTAACTTCACTAGCACCCATTCCAGAGGATAGACATATTATTGTCATGGCTTTATAAACACTGTTTAAATGTTCATAAATCTTTTTATTTCTTCCATTTTAGGAAGATCATCTATTGTTTCTTGCCTTTGTGCTTTTCCAATACCTTTTCTATTATTTCTTGGTAATTCAATTTCATTTTGCCTATAAAAAGCTCTTATCTGTATTAATATAAGTTCTATTGCGCTTTCAGATAGATTTGATTCTTTAAGATTTAATTTAAAATTCCTTAGATATTTATTAATCTTACGTCTTTTTAATCGAATACCTGCATCTTCTTCATCTTCTGCTTCTTCTATTAATTCTTCTAATGTTTTATTTGTAAAATCAGAATATTTCTGTAAGGCATTTTTATAATTATCCCTAGTACTACGTTTTAGTTCACGATCTACACAAAATTCCTTAAATTTTTCTTCACTTTCTATTCTATGGGATTTCTTCATATTACCAAAAACCTCCTTCACTAATATGAACAAATACAAAAAGTGATACGGTTTATGTCCTTCTTAAAAAAACAGCATATTATTAATTGTTGAGGCTATTAGTATCAAAAAAAGTAGGTAGAATGAAGATTTGATTAATTCTTTTTCGCCAAGCATAAAAAATCATCTCTTTTAAAATGATATCTAATAATTTAGATTAATCCAATAAATATTTAGGTACTGGGGATGTTTTATGCTTTAAAAATGTTAACTTAGACTTTATTCAAAATCTCGATTACTTCTCTCTCGCTTACATCAGACCAGAATTGATATGCGTCTGCCACTGCAAAACTCCATCCACTTCGAATATTAGGGCAATATACTGCATCTGCCTTTGGGATTAACTGTTTAATGTTTTCAAGATGCGCTGTTGGAATTGCAATGATAATTTTATCTGCTCCAGATTTTTTCATGGCCTCAAGTGCCACAAGCATTGTAAAACCCGAAGCAATTCCATCATCAACTAAAATAGCGGTTTTCCCATGAATGTCAAGGGTAGATTTTCCTTTTTGAAACTCCCGGACGCGGTTTTCAACCTTTTTACGTGTCTTCTGGATACCTTCCTTAATATCATTTTCCGTGAGTCCAAGTCGTTCTATCATCCTTCTATTTAATTTGAGCGTTCCATTAAATGCAATTGCCCCGTATCCTGCTTCTGTATTCCATGGAAGCGTAATTTTACTTACAACAGCTACTTCAAGAGGAATATTAAGTTTAGATGAAATCACAGCCCCCACAGGTACTCCACCTGCAGGAATTGCAAAAACAGCCGCATTGCTATCCCTGTAATCTGAAAGCATTTCTCCTAAAATTTCTCCAGCATGTTCACGGTTTTTAAAAACAGAAATTCGATTTCTAAAATCTGGAACATCAAAAAGTTTATCTGTTGGAGTATCTACCATTAAAAAGTCTCCTTCTAACTACATTGAATAATATAATTATTATGAAAGCTATTCATATGAATAATTAATTTAAAGCTATGCAACAATTATTAATATAATTAAAAGGATTTATTTTAATAAATATATTTTTTATTTTATTAAAATATAACCAATAAAAATCACCTTGACAATTATTTTAATCAGTTTTAAAATCCATAATTATTCTAACCATAGCCTGTTCCTGAGTTATATCAACTCCAAGTGAAGGTCCTTCATCCATATACATGTCGTCCAGTACAAATTTTCCTGATATTTCCCTTCCACGATTGCTTTCAACGGTTTTTAAGGTAAATATCTCTCCTTCGGTATCTTCAAAGAAATCTCTGACCCTCATAGCGTCTCCACCGGTTACACGAACCATGATCATCAGATGTTCATCAGTAGAAAAATGAAAATCCTTAATAAACTCTTCAGGAACTATTAAATCCCTCATTGAACCTTCTATTTCCCTGCTGAAAGTTACAGGTTCCATTACATCTGCCAGACCAATCCCTCCATTTTTTCTAATAAGTTTCTGATTATTCTATTAATTTTAATCAAAATAAATTTAGTGATTATACTTTATCAGGTTCAAATTATTCTAAATGATTATCAAAGGAATAATTCAACGGATACTGCAATTGCTGTGGCATTGTTATAAAAGATAGATGCAAGAATTCCAACTACGCTCCCATTCTGGATAATTGGAGAACCACTGTCCCCCGGAAGGGGAATGGAACGTGGCGCGAAGGATAGATAGTGATAAATTTTACCCGTGGTCATAATATTACAGGGATTCTTTATCTGGCCTTTCAATGCATATGCCGGGCCTATTTCAGGTTTATCCAATTTTGAAAATTCTAAACAGTTAGAAGGAGCATTTATTTCTGCAATTACAATGTCGAATTCCATTATAATTCGAATTATACTGCCTTTAAATTCCCCAATCTTTAAAGTATCTCCAATACCACATTTTCCCGCTTTTAAGAGATGGTAAACAGTTAAAATGCAATTTTTACCCTTATATTTTATAACTGCCCCTATAACTCCTTCTTTGTCATTGCATTCAACATTTGCCCCTGCAGTTATTTTATCACTTCCCATCTTAACACAGAATAAATTATATAAACCAATTTATATAAAATAATACTTTACTGGTCAAATAGATTAATCCTAACTCTCTTATATGTTGGAATACTACTTAAAATCATGACAGCCAGCGATTTCTTCGGTCTTATCTTTGTATATGTATATGTAGCAATTCTACTTTTAATATCTGAAACTGTGCTTAAAAAGTACCCCAGAATCAGCAGAAAGTTTCTTCACATAATGGTAGGGAATATTCTTTTCATTTTACCTCTTTTTGATACATGGTGGGTTATGTCACTTCTTGTTGCAGCCCCTTTCATTCCTTTAACCTTTTTAATGAGTCCTTATTCACCAATAAAATCTGTAAGGGATAAATTATCTGAATCTGGCCATGGTCTGGGTTTGGTCTATTATGCAATTTCATGGACAGTTCTGGCGCTTCTTTTCTTTGAAGAACCATGGATAATTGCTGTTGGTATTGCTGCAATGTCATATGGAGATGGATTTGCATCCCTTATTGGAGAAAGATTTGGAAAAATAAAATATAAGGTATTTGGAGATAAAAAGAGCCTTGAAGGGTCAACAGCCATGTTTTTAACCCTAATTATCGCTTTATGGATTGTTTTGGCTTATTATAATGTTTTACCTACCAATTTAATACTTGTTTTAGTTGGAACATCCATTGTAGCCACAGTTTTAGAGGGAATTACCCCCAAAGGACTCGATAATTTAACTGCATGTTTTGGGGCTGTTGCTGCATATATTCTGCTTACAATGGTGTAGAAATGAGATTTATAGTGATTGATGGACTTGACGGCTCAGGAAAAGACACTCAGGCCAATTTAATCCATCAAAAGTACATTTTAAAAGGAGAAAATGTTATTTTACGTTCTCATCCATCTGATGACAATCATTATGGAATTAAAGCAAAAAAAGCCCTTCTTGGTACTGGAAAGCTGAATAAATTCAAAGCATCATTATATTATGCACTGGACGTTATCCGCTCTGTTAAAATGTATTATAACAAAGCAGATACGGTGATTTTTGTAAGGTATTTAATGGGTGTGGCTTATTTACCTTTTCCAGTTGCTAAGTTCCTGTATATTATCTTTGCATTTTTTTTACCAGCTTCAAAATACATGTTTTTTATAGATGTTAATCCGGATGTAGCCCTTAAAAGACTAAAAAAAAGGGATGATACTGAAATGTTTGAAAATCTTGAAGATTTAATTAAGGTTAGGAAAAAAGCACTTAAATTAGCCCAAAAATGGAATATAATTAACGGAAATGAGGCGGTTGAAGATGTTCAAGAACAAATTGAATTAATTTTAGATAAAAATTAATAAAAAATATTATTTTTAACATCCAATGGTTTTAATCGCTTGCTGAATCATTATTACCCTTATCCTGAACAATTATCCCCTGAGCCATTATCTGAATCCTGTCTTGAATCTCCACTATCTCCTTTAATACCTGGTATTTCAGTGCATCCTGATATCATTACAGTTCCCCAAACCAGCATTAAAGCCATAACCACAGCTGTTTTCTTCATATAACTCCTCCAGATATTTATAATTCCAGTTTCTTCTTCCCATCTTACTGTTTTTTATTCCTATATTTCCGTTTAACTGCAACTCAGGCAACTTTATGAGCTGTTTCTTCTCTTGATTCTTTTTCTATAAATTCTTCAGGTTCCTTATATTGTTCTTTGCATTCAAATGCCTTAATAAGTTTCCTGAGCATTTTTTGGTAAATTATTTTTAACTGGATTGGTAAGTCCTTAAGTTTTTATAGGGCATAATTCATCCTCCACCACCTTTTTAAATTTAAATAATTTAATCTGCTTTTTTTTTAAAAAGTAATAAATATTTATAAATTAATAATAAATTTTAGATATTCGAACTTCAAAAGTAAACTCCAAACAAAGATTGGTAAGCTATAAAGTGCTTTTAAATGATCATTCAAGTAACTTCGTTTTTATATAAGCTAATTTTAGAGTTATCAATCATTAGATAACAATATAAAAATTAAAAGGTGAAAATATAGCCTAACGTGGTGGAATGACCATAGAAATTGAAAAAGCTGGCAAAATTTTAATTTTGCCACTTTAAATAGAATGAAATATCCTGCAAATAGACAGTATCTGGTAAAACGGGCTAAACGAAATAACGCAAATCAGGATGCTATCCAAACCATAGAAAACTTACCTTCAGACAATTTCAACTCCCCAGTATATGTTCAAAAAGCATTTGGACAGGGAAAGAGATAATTTTAAATATTAAATATTTTTATTCATTTTTTAATTTTTCATAGGTTTGGAAATTACTGAAATTAAACATCGTCGAAAACCATATATACTATGTTTGTTTTATTAGGTAATATATTACCTAAACATGTAATATATTACCTATTGGAAGCTGAAAAAAATGAACAGAAAAATAATATACATAAATTCAATAATTATTGCCATTTTGGCATTAACAGCAACTTTATCCGGTTTATTCTGGAAAGAATTGTATAAACACGACACTGTTTCGATGGCAGCTCAGTCTATGGGTCAGGATTTAATTACCCTAAATATAGCAATCCCCATACTGCTATTTTCATTGTATTTAATTCGGAGAAATTCCCTGAGAGGAACTTTGATATGGATGGGGACAATATTTTACTTTCTGTACTCCTATGGGGCCATGTCCTTTCTGACATCATATAATCAGCTTTTTCTGGTTTATATTGCCCTGTTTTCCATATCGCTGTACACATTTATTTATGGATTGCTGTCGCTCGATGTAAATAAAATTAAAAGCAGCACCTCTCCTGGAGTTACCATTAAGCTGGCTGGTGTGTTTTTAATCTTTTCAGGAGCAATGCTGGCATTAATGTGGATTAAAATGATAATAGATTCGTTATTAATAGGTGCTCCGCCATCAGTTCTGGAAAGTTATACCACACTTGTAATTCAAGCCATGGATATTGGGATTGTTTTCCCTGCTACATTAATTGCCGGTTTATTGATTTTAAAAGATAATGAATGGGGATATGCCATCGTTTCTATATTTCTAATAAAGGCATCACTTCTGGGAACTGCAATACTTTCCATGATATATTTCATGGCACAAAATGGTGTTAAAATAGATTTAGAGCAGGCAATGTTCTTTATTATAGTTACCGTACTTGGAATAATTATTACCGTAACATTCTACAGCAGAATAAAAGGTTCCATAAATGAAAATAAATATATTGAACTGAATAAAGGTGATAAAGAGAGTTTAAGTGGGTAAAATGATGAAATCAAAGAAAATTAAGGAAAAATACCGTTTTGAAAGGTTAGAAATGGAAAAGTATATACTGGTAGTTTTATTCCTTATACAGCAGCGTTGGGGCTATGTAATTGGCAAAGAACTTTCAGAAGACAATATTACCGCTAAACAATGGTTAATGATGATAATAATTTCAAATGCATTTAACCATGCCCCTTCAATGCAGGAAGTTGCTGATTCAATGAGTATAACACATCAAAACGTCAAACAACTTGCTGTAAGACTTGAAAATAGAGGATTTCTAAATATTAAGCGGGATCCAGATAACAGACGCATATTGAGATTAAAGGTAACAGAAGAATGTCAAAAATACTGGGAAAAACGAAGCCCAGATGATATTAAATCAATAAATGCTTTATTTGAAGGTTTAGAGGAGATAGAGATAAAAAATCTCTTTGAAATAATGGGTAAACTGGAAAAAATATCTGCAAATTTGTATTTAGAAGCAAAAAAACAATAAAATCCATGAATTTAAAATAATGAGGAGAAATAATAATGAAAGCTTTAGTAGTTTATGGTACCAGATACGGCACAGCAACTGGAATTGCTGAAGAAATCAGCCAAGTTTTAATAGATGAAGGAATTGAAACAGATTTAAAGGACGCTGGAAAGCTTAAAAAATATGATATAAGTCCTTATGATCTTGTAGTGGTCGGAAGCGGAATTAAAATGGGTAAATGGACCAAAGGTTCACTTAAATTCCTGAAAGATAATAAAAATGGTTTAAAAGATAAAAAAGTGGCACTGTTTGTCACCTGTGGTGCAGCAAATGATCTTAACACCATTGCTGAATGTCAGGAAAAATATCTGGACGATGTGGCTGAAAAATATCTCATTAACAAACCAGTAGCCACTGGCCTCTATGGAAGCTATTACGATCCTAATGCAAAACACGGATTACTGTATAAATTAACATCAAAATGGATTAAAGAGGAATTAAAAAAACAAGGTAAAGATATAAATAAGCCTCATGATTACAGGAATTGGGATGAAATAAGAGAATTTGCCAGAGGTTTGGCTGAAATGGTAAAGAAAGAATAAATTCCAACTTAAATTAATATACAGGAGAATAAAAAATGGATACTAAAAGAATTTTAAAATACACGGGATTAGGAATTATTCTAGTTATATTTACAGCTTTTGGAGTGATGGGATTCATTTTTTATGATGTCAATAGTTATACAGCCACTGGCTCCGAAAAGCTTAACCCTTCAAGAGCATCTGTTGGAAAAGCATTAGTTGTTTATGATCCAGGTATCAGCGGGCAGGCAAAAGATGCAGCTGAATTAATAGCTAAAAATCTACAGGAAACGGGATATATCATTGATTTAGGCGGTATTAGCAATGTAGAAGCTAAAAATACGTCAGGATATAATATAATCATTGTTGGAGGGCCGGTTTATGCAGGGAAAGCAAGTGCATCTGTACAATCCTATCTCAATACTTTAAAGCCTCCAAAAAATGCCAAAATTGCGGTTTTTGCAACTGGACAGGATGCAGATATACTCAAAAATCCTGAAATGCTTAAAAAAGAGGTTGCTCCACTTCCTGAAGGTAATTCACTCCAGATAGTTGCAGTAACCAAATTTATTGAAGGTGATACCCCCAGTATCAAGAGCGCACAGTTTGTGGATTCTATTTTAAATGTTAAATAGGGGTTAGAACATTTTAATAACCTGTAAATATTTTTTCTTTACGTTTTCATACTCTTCTTCACTATTGCTCCAGCATCCATCAATTCTTTGGCCTTTTTAATCTCATCCATTGGACTAATTTCATCTCCATATTTTTCTTTCCAGGTTTCTTCCGGTTTATTTCTTAATACTGTTACGAAAGCATCGCCTTCGTCCTTTTTGACCCTTTCAACTTCAATTTTCATTCTGGAAGTTGATATTTCCAGATCTCCAAAACTAATCCTTTCTTAAATTCTATACCAGTAATATCATCATATTCAACAAATTGTTCTCCTTTATTCATTCCAATTAATCTTCCTGTCTTTTTAAGGCTTAAACCATCAATTTTCAAGTTTTAATTCAATTTTATTTCCTTCACGACGCCCAACTACCACTTATATCACCTTAACAATCTTTTTAATTATATAAATGAAATTATTTATGTTTCAATTGGATACCTTAATTAAATAATTTTTTTAAACTTTTTCTTCTGATTTTTCCTGATTTCCTGCCATAAGTAGCCCACGGGTTATGGAAAAAGCAACCAGTGCTGATATAAAGACTGGTAGGGTATTTGTAGGTGACAGACCAATGATGATTATAGCAACAGCACCCAGAGCTATAGGAATGGGCACTATTGCAGCCGGTACTGCAACAATCATGCATCCCCATGCCAAACCTGGTGGAATTTGAGGGAAAATTAGATTTATAGCCGCCCCAATACATGAACCAACAAATAAAAGAGGGAATATAGGGCCCCCAATAAAACCAAAGTTCAATGCCCCGCTTAAAGCCAGAAGTTTAGCCAGGGCAAATACAATCAGAAGTATAACTCCTATTTCTGCAGCTTGCTGTGTAACAATAGACATTTCAGTGGTGCCCAGGCCAATTGTTGAAGGGATGATTATCGCTAGTAAACCCAGTGAAAAACCTCCCAAAGTACTGCGTACTATGGGTTTACTGTTTAACGGCTCCAAAAGGCGGGTGAAAATTCGAGTAAAAATTACAAACACCAAAGCAAAGGGAATAGCAAGTATACCTAATAAAACACTTATTCCAAGGTGCCAGAGCTTCAAATCATATGAAGGAGGGGATAAAATCCCAAGAAGTGATGCATAATTAAATCCATCAAGTGTGTAAAAAAGACTAAACCCAATTACTGCTGCAAGTCCAGCAATTAAAAGAGTTCCATAGTAAATAACAGATTGTTTATGTCTTATTTCTAACAACATGATCAGCATAACAAGAGGTGATGAAAACAGCCCAGCATAGGCGCTGGAAACACTGCTTTTGATATTTGTTCGAGTTGTTTCAGGGTCCATTTTCCACCGCCTGGAGGCCCAGCTTCCCAGACCAGCCGCCAAAAAACCTGTTGGTACTTCAGGTCCCAGACTAAAACCACCAATTAAAGATATAAGTGATGCCAAAAGAGATGATGGTACAGGTTTTGGATCCATATATCCTTTCTTAACTGCTTCAAATACATCCATCTCCAAAGGAGAGGAATATTTATGGAGTAAACCTACCAGCAATCCAGCCACAGTCATTACAACAACAATCCACCATGGTCCCGAGAAAGGTGTCCAGTTTTCTGCTAAATCAGGTATAAATATACTTTGGCCAAGATTCATCAACATTATGAATATAAATGCTCCAGTTGCACTTAATAATCCTAAAAATAAACCCCAACCCATACGCCTCCAATAATCTTTTGATCTCAGATTAAAATCATCCGACATAATTTCAAACCCTTCTAATTTTACATTTGCCAATAAATAATACTCTATAACCGATATAAGCATATGCATATCTTTAAATTAATTATAATCATCCGTGATGCTATTATTTCTTTTATGACGGTCAAATACTAATTTTTTCACCTTTAGTAAATTTCTGATCTATCTAATAATGGAATAATCTTATATCTGTTTATTTTATTTGATATAAAATAAATAATTATTTATATTCAATTTAAAAGATTATATATCAGGCTTTTGATTAAATAAATAGAGGAGTGATATTATGCCAGATTTAGGACCATTAGGAAGAGGAGGGGCGCGAAGAAGAACAAGAAGAAGAATGATGGCTATGAATGAGTTGACTAAGCAACAGGAACAACCCAGAGAATCTGAAACTCCCATTGTATCAGATGATTCAGATAAATTAAGAAAATTAGCCAAATTACTTAAAAATAAAGGAGTAATAACCGAAGAAGAGTTTGAATTGCTGTTTGATTAAATATTTTTCCTTTTTAATATAGATTAATCGTAATATGTACTAATGGATGAGTTTAAAATGTCCTAATATCTTCGGCAAATAATTATAATAGTAATCATTTTTGCAACTGTTTTAGGGATGAAATACACCTCTGAGATTGTGGGCCCAACTACATTCAACGTTTATAAGCATAATAATCTACCCCTTTTTAATTTGGCTGAAAAATAAGGGTCTGTCTTACAATTTATCAGTTATTGTAATACTGGTTGGAACTTTAGCTTTAGGTGCTGCTGTAATAGGTTTTTTAGTGGTGAGTTTAGTTCAATTAATAAAAGCGATTCCTACTTTGTCTATAAGCCAAAATAGTTTTCCTGCAGAATATGGAAACCAAATAATAAATTTATAGTAGCACATAATACCTGAAACAGATTCTGCATGGCTAATTGCAATAGGTACTTTTTAGGTTGTTTTCAGTAATTTTCCTTGTTTAAGAGCTTCCTCAAATAAGAACAAGACTTATAAAGTTATTAGGTGTCGATAGCCCTACCTTAAAAGAAGCATTTTCTATCGTTGAAGATTTCATAGAATACTTTGTAATTAGAACAAAAGTAACCTTCTTTATGGTGTAGGTGTTTCAGCTATTCTCCTTGTCTTTGACATAAATTTCGCAATTTTCTGGGGACTTTTAACCTTTATACTTGGATTTATTCCATACATAGGCATTACACTGGCAGCAATACCTCCAGTATTGGTAGCCTGGGCTAAACATGGAATACATGCAGCCATAATCATGGGCATTTTCTTTGTAATTATAAATACCATAGCAGGAAGCTATGTATTCCCTAAACTTACTGGAAAAGGTCTTCAAATATCAGTTTATGTGGTTTTTGTTTCAGTATTTGTATGGGGCTGGATTTTGGGACCTACAGGTTTTTTCATCTGTACCATTAACTATCATCATAAGTAGGTAAACCATTTACCGACATTACTCAAAGACCTGGAGTGTACCATTAACTATGTATCATCATAAGATATCTGGATAAATTTGACGAAACTCGCTGGTTAGCATCGATGATGGGTACTGGTGAGGAAGAAATTATTAAAAAAGAAATTAAAGATAGAAAATCAGCATAGAAATAGATAATTAATTTTATTCTTCCCCAATATAAAGAATATAAACACCTGCAACCATTAAAACTCCAAATGAAAGTTGTACGATAGTTAAAGGTTCACCAAGCGCTATGAATGCTGTTATGGCTCCAAAAATTGAACTTAAGGCAAATATGGATCCTGTTCTTGTTGAACCAATAATTCTGATTGCATAATAAATTAAAGGCAGGGAAAAGCTTATACAGATAAGCCCAATAAAAAGTAAGAGTGGCAATTTATCTGTAGGCATAGAAAAATCAATCCCCATAATTAATGAAATGAATAAAAGGATAGAACCGCCTATTGCAGTTTTTAAAGCAGTTATATATATTATATTTCTTTTTTGACTTAGATATTTACTTAAAATTGTATCCATGGCCCAGAAAAAGGACGCTAAAACTACAAGAAGGCTTCCTAAAAGATTCTGGTTAAAAGAAAGGTTCTGCAGGTTGTTGGTGCTTAAAAAAATGGCCCCCATGAGTATGAATAAAAATCCTAAAACATCCTTTTTTCCTACCTGTTCCCTTAAAAAAAGCACTCCCAGAATGATAATGAATAAAATTTCAGCATTTGCCAGAAGCGCTGCATTTACAGCAGTTATTTTAAATAAACCAGTTAAATAGATTGCCGGAGCAATGAATGATCCAAATAATGCTGTTAAAATGAGTATAAAATATTCTTTCCTGGTTATAAAATCTTCAACATAGCTTTTACGATTTATAAAATCCAGTATCCTGTTTTTAAAAGGAGAAAAGTTAACAAGAAATAGAAATAAGCTTGCAATAAGATTTGTTGCTGTTGCAAGAGCGAAGGGATGAAGATATCCAAGCAAAGTTTTATCCAGGGAAAACCAAACTCCAAAAAGTAGGGCAACCGTTAAAGCACTTAAATATCCCCATACCTTCATTTTTAATTTCCTTTTAATTAATTATACCCTTTATGATTTAAATAAAATATTTTTATTTTAAACCATGTTTTAATTTATAGTGGATAACATAACTTATTACACAAATTATTTTTGGATAATTCAATAAATCACGTTTGTTTAAAGCACGGTATGTTTGTTATAGAATTTGGAAAGTTTAAAACATTTGGTTATTCACTATAATTTTTATAAATCTAATCTACTTTAATAGATCAAAACATTTATATATAATGTAATATATTTTTTACATTAAATGTAATATATTCTTTACAAAAAGGAGCTGAGCTATGATAATTGCAAGACCTGAATGGTTTGGAATATGGAAATACAGAGGGTAAGTATAAGACCTGGCCAAGGAGCAGTTTATCTTGCAGGTATGTTTTTAGTATTATTAGCAATTCAATTAACTCTCAATCTATCTAATGAAGCCAGATTAGTAATTACAAGAATTTAGCTGGCCTTTTTATTGGTAGATTTAGTGGATGTTATGGGAAACTCAAAAAAACGGAAGAGAACGAATTCATGAAGCAATAGCGGAAAGAAATGCTGCATGGGCATGCTGGTATTAATAATTGGAATTTTCATTGAATTAATCTATAGTGCATTACAGCAGAAAATCTACCTGGATCCATTCTTATAGGTGCTTTAGTTGTTGGAGCTATAATAAAATCCATAACTAAACTTGAAAGGGAAGATTAAAATGAAAAACATGCTTTGGTATCTGGGGTTTTTAAGTCCACTGAGCCTATTATATTTTGTTACTGGAGAAATTGGTTTCTTAGGGTTTCTGTCTTTGCACTTTATTTACGATTTACAAATAAAATGATGAAAGACTAGAGATTAAATGCAGGTTTAGCCACAAGAAATACCTTTTATATTCAATTTTAGTTGGGGCCGTTTATTATTATTATATACCACTCAAATCATTCTTTCCAATAGCTTTCGTGCTGATGTTTTCAGGCAGCATAGTTATTAGCGTGCTTTCCTACAGATTCTATAACTCCAACAAAGAGAAAATATGAAAACCAGAATTAAAGAACATCGAAAAGAACTAAAAATGACTCAAGAAGAGTTAGCTGAGATTGTAGATGTAACCAGACAAACTATCATAGCTTTAGAACAGGGAAGGTATAACCCCTCCTTGATACTTGCATATAAAATAACAAAAGCATTAAAGAAGAAATATATTGAAGATGTGTTTGATTTGGAAGAAATATAAAAGAAAACAATAGATTTTGAGAATATCCAAAATAATAAACAATTACTTATATAGTAAAAAAGTTTAATTGAATTCAATATGTAAATGGAGGAATTAAATGAGCATTTACAAATTATCATTTAAAAATCTTAATAGAAGAAAGCTTAGAAGTGCTTTAACAATGTTGGGAATAGTAATAGGCGTCACAGCTCTTGTCGTACTAATGGGTATTGGCTCGGGAATGACATCTTACATGAAAGGGCAGACAGAATCCTTGATGGGAGATGTTACCATAATGAACAGTTCTGCAGCAGCATTTATGGGATCAACAGGTGATTCATATTTAAATAAGCAATCAGTGGCCGAAATAAAGAACATGTCACAGCTTTATAACATTAAAGAAGAAACACAGTTCAACACCAATATAGAACGAACACCCGTAATTGTAGTAGGTATGAGTGACTGGAAACAGATTAAAATAAACGGGACTCCAGGAGTTGTTATTGGTAAATCTCCACTTGTAGATGACTTCGGTTATAAAATTGGAAGCAAAATAAAAATTAAAGACAGGGAATTCATAGTAACCGGAATAACCAACGAAGGTGGATTTGGAATGGGAATTATTTTCTTAAACATTAGCCAGGCTCTTCCATTGAACGATAATAAAGTATCAAGTATTACTGCAAGCACTAAAAAAGATCCTGAAGTTGTAAAGAAAGAAATAGAAGCCCAGGTAGATGGTACAACTGCATTAACAAAATCTGATTTTACAAAGCAGATTGACGAAATAATGAGTGGAATTACATTATTTGTTGGCGCAATAGCAAGCATTGCCCTTTTAGTTGGAGTTATCAGTATTGTAAATATCATGCTTGTAAATGTTTCAGAGCGTACAAGAGAAATTGGAGTACTCAAGGCAATAGGATTTACTAATAGAGAGATACTTGCAAGCATACTTATGGAGGCTGGTCTATTAGGTCTGATAGGTGCACTTGTTGGTTTGATTATTGCTGCAATTTTACTAGAACTTGGAATAATATATCTGGCCCCACAATTAAACATGGAAGGTATTAAATTAGTTCAAATGCTTCCTTTATGGTTAGTTGTTGGAGTAATAGGTGGATCTGCGGTTCTAAGTGTTTTAGCAGGTTTATATCCTGCATGGAGAGCATCAAGATTAAATGTTGTGGAGGCGTTGAGATATGAATAAATCTGTACTTGAATTCCAGAATGTGTGGAAAACATACAAAATGGGGACAGAAAAGGTAAAAGCGCTTCGTGGAGTTAATTTAACAATAAAAGAAGGAGATTTTATTGCTATAATGGGGCCTTCCGGTTCAGGTAAATCCACATTACTTCATCTTGCAGGTATTTTAGATATCCCCACAGAAGGCACTGTTTTGATGAATGGAAAAAATGTAAAGGATTATTCCGGAAAAGAACAGGCAAAACAAAGAAGAAGCAATATTGGATTCATTTTTCAGAGATTTAACTTAATGCCTCAACTCACAGCTATTGAAAATGTGATGCTGCCCATGATTTCTCAAGATGAAAAGAAAGCTAAAATGTTACTGAACAAAATTGGATTAAAAGACAAATATAAAAGGTTCCAAAAACAGCTTTCAGGAGGAGAACAACAGCGTGTTGCAATAGCACGGGCCCTTGCAAATGATCCTTCCATTTTACTTGCAGATGAACCAACAGGGGAGCTTGACACTGAAAATACAAGATTGATAATGGAATTACTTAAAAATCTAAATGAAAATGATGGATTAACCATTGTAGCAGTGACCCATAACCCGCTTGCTGCTGAATATGCAAAAGAAGTGATTACGATGCAGGATGGAAATATAAAAAGTTAAAAAACATTTTTTTTCCCATCTTTATTTTTATTCTTCAAGTCCCCATTTTTTACGGAACTTAATTTTCTGCTCTGCTGTCATCCAGTGGCTGCCGTCACAGTAGGGCTTGTTTTCTGATTTACCGCATCGGCAAAGTGTTTGCCGGTTACGAACTTCATAAGTTGTTCCATCAGATGATATAATAGGAATACCTCCGCGAACCCAAATTGGGCCTTCGCAACCCTTCTGTTTGTCGCGAACTAAAACAATTGACGGCTCAAACTCTTTTTCAAACGGTTCACCTGTCTTTTTATCCCAGAGTACTAATCTTCCAGATGGGCAGATCATAGCCTCTTCAATTGCTGTCTGTCTGGCCTCAGGATCGTCAGATTTTAGTATTAAATTTCTTATTCCACCTGCTCTAAGGCAAAAACGTGAATGATCGCAGAATTCGTGCGCATCAGTTAGTTTTAAGTCTTTTCCTTCGAATATTTCGGCTTTTTCTATGTATGGTTTTCTGCTGGCTGTTTCTGTTCCGTCAAAATCTATTTTGTTATGAGTTCCATCGCAGTACGGTTTCTTCTTTGATGCCCCGCAACGGCACAAAATATATCTATCTTTATGCGGATATTCCCGAACATCCAGTAGTTCACGAGTGTGTCCCGCTTCATCTGTTGTAATTACCTGTTCAAGAAGAGGAACTCCTCCAGAAACTAAATATGGACCGTTTTTTAGAATTTTTATTTTCATTTCCTCTTTATCTACCATAATATCCCTGTAATTATTTATAAAAAGTAGATAAAATAATCTCACTTGAATTTCATAATATAACTAAAAAATAAAGAGTAATGCTATGAAAAAATTTGATTTTCCAGTTGGATATCATGACTTCCATAAAGAAAAAATTATGAATTTTCAGCTAAATAGATGGTATTCCCTTGGTTATACTGATTTAAATGAAACCATTGATGTAGCTAAAAGAATTCAAAAATTTGAAGACTGGAAAAGAGAAATGGTCCAGTTAGCTAAAATAGCTCTTAAAGAAAATAGATTTATGAACGCTGCATTTTATTTTAGAGCTGCAGAATTTTTTACGCTTCCATCTGATCCAGATAAAGAGAAATTGTACGACAAATTCGTAGACATCTTCTATAACTCTGCTTTTAAAGATGAATCTATAGAAAAATTTTCTGTTCCCTATGAAGATACATTTTTACCTGCTATTCATGTTAAATCTCAAAACGAAGAAAATAAGGGAGCTATAATAATACATGGAGGGTTTGATTCATTTATAGAAGAGTTTTATTCAATGGCTACTTACTTTGCTGATTTAGGATACGATGTAATCATGTTTGAAGGTCCAGGACAAGGTGCTGCTTTAAAAAAACATAATTTACCCCTTACATATAAATGGGAGAAACCTGCTAAAGCAACTCTGGATTATTTTGAACTTGATGATGTAACCTGGTTAGGAATTTCAATGGGAGGCTGGCTCTGTTTCAGGGCCGCAGCCTTTGAACCAAGAATTAAAAGAGTGGTTGCTTTGAGTGTTGCTTTTGATTACATACAGATACCCAATACTGTACTTCAAATAATTGCTAAACTCTTCTTAAAATTTCCTGCTCTTCTAAATTATTCTGCTCAAATGAAAATGAAGATGAATTATCAGAATAAATGGGGAATTAATAATTTAATGTATATTACGAAAACCAAGAAACCCATTGAAAGTTCCAATTATATGTTAAAATTTAATGAAAAAAATTTACATTCAGAAAAGGTAATACAGGATGTTCTTATCCTAAGTGGTGCTGAAGACCATTTTATTCCACTTAAAATGCATTATAAACAGATAGATGCATTGATAAATGCCAATTCTATTGAAGGGCATGTTTTTACCAGGAAAGATCAAGCGCAGAATCATTGTCAAATCGGAAATATCGGTCTAGCTTTGGATGTTATGTCCAGTTGGATATCTAAAAAATCAAGATTTAGATGATCATATACAGTCTGTTTCAGGCCAGAATGGCTTTATATCAATAAGAGGAGATCCATCAAGGGCATCCAGCCATTTTACAGTTAACGTATTTCCTTCAACCTTAACTATCTCCACAAGACACATTGCTATTGGATTTGGTCTTGCAGGGGATCTGATTGAAAAAACACCTCGCTCTTCGGTCCTTCCAGGCGGAACGCCCTTCAGTTTATCACGTTCTGCCCTATCTAACCAGTAAAGCACGTAATAATGATTTTTACGTTCAATATCCTGTAAACCATCTTTATATTCATCAAATACTGTAATTTCACTTATCTCTTCAGAGTATCTACCCTGTCTGGGAGCATCTTTCTTTTCTTTGTAAGGAGAATGGATTATACCTATAGCTTTTAATTTCATAATGATAATTTATCACATAAATAATTAAAAATTGTGATTATTTTCATTTTCTAAAATAAATTTGAATTTTCATATTGTTTTACAGTGTTACATGGCTTAAATTTAAAATATAGAAGCTAAAAATGGTGAACCAATTGCAAAAGCAAAAAATATTATTCCTATGCCAATTTTAATCCTTTTAGACACCTTTGCAGAATTTTTAATGGATTGATCCTTCAATATTGACACCGCACCCACCAGGAACACTATAATAGCAAAGGAAAGTACTACAAGATAAAGTATATTGAATATACCTATAAAATAAAGTACTGGACTGGTGATGCTTGCTATTATCATGAAGCTTGCTGCAAGGATTGATGACGATTTCATCCCATAGATTATGGGAAATGTGTTTACCCCTTCCTTTTTATCTCCCTCAACATCTTCCATATCCTTCACAATCTCTCTGGCCATGGTCATTAAAAAGGCATAAAATCCTAAATAGATAGATACAAAGATTTCACCAACAGCAATTCCACCAAAAATAAAACAGAGTCCTGTAAGGAATGAAATACTTAAATTTCCAATAATAACAGTCTTTTTCAGTGCATATGCGTAATATACCATTAAAAGAGAGCTTAAAAGTGCTATCATCCCCAGTAAAAGGTTTATATAAAAAGCAACAATGATTCCGGCTATAAATAATAATGCTGAATAAATTCCTGCCCTTTTTCTTGAAATCCGCCCTGATGGGATGGGTCTTTTTGGTTTGTTAATAGCATCGATCTTATAATCAAAATAATCATTTACAATGTTTCCTGCGCCTGTAACAACGAATACAACAAAACATGCAAAAAATGCATCTATTGTAAAATTTCTGCTAATAAGCATCATTAAAAGAACGGCGATTACTGCCATCACTGCATTTCCCGGTCTTAAAATTTCTAAATATGCGTTCATGAAATCACAATAAAATTAAGATAGAATTAATTGGTTGGTATAATATTTAAGTTAAGTGGAATTCAGTGATACAGGCAACAGCGATGGGGATGTATCTGGGCTGGTATAATATTTAAGTTAATGGAATTTATAAAAATGAAATAATTCATGAAAATATTATCGTTGGTGTGACTTTAAAAAAACTTTCTTAGCAAAAAAGGATTAGGGGTGATATAATGAACCATGATGACATTTTTACCGAATTAAATATCCTTATCCATAAATTAGAGAGTATAATGGATATTATGTTTGAATCTACTAAAGAGATCATAGATACTGGAAATGTAAATTATGAATTAAAATACATCATTGATAAATTAGATATGATAATAGACAGTATGGATAATTCAAAGGTAATAAGTATGCTTGAATCTGCTAAATACGATATTACCTATGCCTCAACTGATATAATAGACAATGCAGATATTTTCGATAAAATTAAGAAATTAAAACATGCCAAGGGTACTTTAATAGACTTTAAAGCTAAACTGAATACACATTGACATTTATAATCTTAATTTTTTTTTAATTTTATTATTAGAAGAATTAAATAAGCTGCTCAACCATCCATTCAGACTTAAATTCCATTATATCTTCATAGGACTGGCCTACACCTAAAAATAAGATTGGCTTGCTTATAACATAACCAATTGAAAGTGCTGCTCCACCTTTTGCATCGGCATCGGCTTTGGTGAGAATTATTCCATCAACGCCTACAGCTTCGTTGAACTTCATTGCCTGTTCAACAGCATCGTTTCCTGTTAGAGAATCACCAACGTAAATTATAACATCAGGCTTTACAACACGTTTAATTTTCTTCATTTCATCCATAAGGTTTACATTGGTCTGCATTCTGCCTGCAGTGTCTATTAAAACTATCTCCTTTCCCTTAGCCCTTGCATGCTCAACTGCATCATAGGCAACTGCAGCAGGATCTGCGCCTTTTTTATGCCTTATTAATTTAACTCCGATATTTTCGGCATGATGGCCAATCTGTTCGATTGCTCCAGCCCTGAAAGTATCAGCGGCGGCGATTACTGGAGTGTATCCTTCATCTATAAAATAAGTGGCAATTTTAGCTATTGTAGTTGTTTTTCCAGTTCCATTTACACCAACAAACATTATTTTAAGGGGTTCGCTAGATTTTTTTGCGTTCTGAGCCATTTCCTTAAGATCCCTGGTTTCAACGCCCAGTATTTCAGAAATAGATTTTTTAAGGGCATCTCTTGTAAACTCTGCCACATCACCTCTTCTTTTAATCTTTTTACCCACAAGATCCTCTTTTACAGAATTAATTATCTTTTCTGCAACCTCAAGGGCAACGTCACTTTCTAAAAGAGCCATTTCCAGTTCAAATAAAATATCATTGATGTCCTTCTCTGATATTGTTTTCTTCGTGACTAATGAGAACATTCCAGATTTTTCTTCCTCTTCAGCAGGAGTTTCATCAGGCTTTTCCTCGCTTTCAGGAGTGTCTTCTTTTTTTTCTCTGGAAAAAATTCCTGATATTTTTTCCCTTACTCCACCTTCAGTTTTTTCTTCAGTAGATTCATCAGTTTTTCCAGGTTCTTCTTTTTCCTGCGGTTTTTCTTCTAAAGGAGTTTCTTCATTCGCTTCTTCATCTTCACTTGAAATTTTGTCACTTATTTTTCCTACAGTGCTGTTAAATTTCTTTTTAAGCGATTCAAACAAGGTATTCACTCCTCTAATAAAAAGATTATTGCCTTTGAGCTTCTTCAGTTTCAACCTTTCTTAGAAGTGCTTCAGCTTCAGGACTCTTTTTAACGATATAATCGGATAATTTTTGCATATCCCCAGCCATTTTATCTACAAGTTGTTCAAGATTCTTTTTTTGTGAAGATATACTTTCCTTAGCTTCTCCAATATTTTTTTTTGCAGCAGCTCCTGCACCAAGACCCACTACAACTTCATCTGTGTTTTTAATCTCAGTAATTATAAAAGAACCCGCACCGATTGGAACAAAGGTTTCTGTATTTTCTTTACCTTCAATGGCATTTAGAGATTCTTCTGCAGAAATTAATTCTGCTATAGAAGCCCTCACTGTTTCGATTTGTTGTTTTAGAAGTTCCAGTTGACTCTGATACATGTTAATTTCATTAACCATCTGTTCGAGTCTTTGCCTATCATCCATAAAATCACCTTTCAATTAAGGCCTTAATTACTGGGTCCTGTACTTCATCTTTTGAAATTTCGTTAATCCTTTCTATGATTATTTTGCTTCTTTTGATTCCATGTTTGCTTCCAAAATCAGAATAAATTTTTTCCTGTATATCTTCTTCGTTTATAGCTTTTAACTCCTTTGTGAAGGGTTTAAAGCTTTTTCCCATTAAAAATTTGCCTTGAACTCTAAATATTTTTGTTTTCATTCATATCCCTCAAGAAAACCTAATGCTTCTTCAATTCTTGCAAGTTCAGGACCTGTAGTATCTGATCCCACAATAACTCCCTTAGAATTAGCTATTGTGCATGCTCCAACAAGTCTTATTCCTTTGTTTACGGTTCCAATATCTGCAGGTACTTTCATTACATCTTCAATAAACTCAAGTTCTTCTGCTGATGCAGAAGGATGAACAAGTACTCCTTTATTCGTGGCAACTGCAACGGATCCTGTTATTTTAAATCTGGCTATACTTCCTCTTTGAACTTCAACGTCCAGTACATTTTCAATTATCTCCAGGGATTTATCAGAAAGCAGCGGATTTACAAGTGCACCTTTATCATTGGCAAGCACTATGTTACCTAAAGCAGTGAATCTGTCTTGAATTCTCTCCACCTGAATATCCCTCTCTTTAATAGTTTTTATTTCGCTTTCAAGAGCAAATGGAGAAACTAAGAATCCATTGGAATTTCCAACAGCCAGAGCTCCGGCAAGGTTGCTTCCACCAATAGGGGTCTTAATTACAGACACCTCTAAAGTGTTTTCTATCAGATTCTCCATTGCTTCTGATAAATTAGATGGAACTATAGCTGCATTATCTGTAACTGATATTGCAACTCCAAGATTTGAGTTTCCGTACAGGTTAGCTTTTCTAATCATAATTCACCTATTCAACCAAGGTGACTGCTACTGAACCGTCTTCCTCTTCAACAGCTTTTACTTTAATTTTAGGAGGTATCTTCTGGATTCCCCTTTCCCATATTTTTTCGTTTACAGATGCGTCAATTTTAATGTTTTCTGCTTTCATATGTTGTTTTATGAATTCTTTTACGTAACGTACTGCTCTCGGGGACCTGATAGTCCTGGGAACATTTTTTACTTTTCTTAAAGGTATAACATAGACTCTTTCCATTTAAATCCCCTTAAGCTTTTATTTTACTCCTTCTCCACTGTCTCATTTTGGGATGAGTCCTTACTTTTCTATTTGTCTTAAGCATAACCCATAAAGGTACACGCCTGTTTTGCTTGTTGGCTTTAGCAAGTCTTAATTTTTTTGCTAATGGCTTATTTCTACTCATTTTTTCACCACATTAGTTCTAATTTTCAATTTAAAAGTTTCATAATCGTCAAATTTTATTTTTCCAACCCATTACCCTTGATTGAACATGTGCAGGGAATATTTTCTCTACAAAATTCTTCCCTTTAATCTCATTTAAAAGATATCTTATTTCAATTTCATAATCGGAATTATTCTTCATATTTGTCTGTTCTTTTTTAATCTCAAAGATCTTTTCTGAGAGGTCATTGATAGTTTTATGGCCAAATCCGCTTAGATTTATGTATTCAGCATTTCTTCGCGTTTCAAGACTGTTTATTTCACCGGAATTAAGTTTTGGGATTTTATCATCCCTTCGTGTCCCATCTGCAACTATTCTGTACTCCTTTGAAACCAGATCAAGTGCTTCTTTATGAATGTAATTAATTCCATTGTTTGGAAACATGTCATCAATAATAATATTGGTTGCAGTTTCTAAAAGGGATGTATCCGCATTAAAAACGCGATGCTTAAATCCAAGCGAAGATGCTGACTCTGCTGCAGGTTTAAAGGAATCATAAACATCAAAATTCATGGTTACAAGTTCAGTTTCGTATCCCAATCCTTCAAGAATCACTGCAATCAGGGAACTGTCCTTTCCCCCGCTGTATAGAACACATGCTTTCATTTTCTTGTAATGTTAATCTCTCTTCTCTGGCCAGCGAGACTTTTTAGAAGTTGTTTAAGCTGATCATCAGTTATTTTTGATTTAACTCTTCCCATCTGGGCCAGTTGAATTAGCTGAAGTTCAATTTGTTCAACCATTTCTGGTTTGGTTAATCTAAGATTTGCCAGTCTGCCCCTGGCTTCAGGGGTAAGTATCTGCATCATGGCCTGTTTTTTTTGAGCTTCCAATTCGCGGCGGGCCTGTTCCTGCTCCTGTGATTCCATCTGTTGTGCTGCTGCCTGTCTTTGCAATTCCTGCATTCTTTTACGTCTTAATTCTTCAATATCGCTCAAAATTCGGCCTCCTTTATATTATTCTATTAATTAATTAGTAATCTGCAAGTTCTGGAACTTCTTTTTTAACAATGTTTGATATTTTATCAATGAATGATTTACCTTCAGGGGTTACAATTCTCCCTTCTTTAACCCTGGCAATGTATCCAGCATCTTCAAGCTGATGTAAAGCTGTTCTTATAATTGAACCGCTTCCTTTAGCGAATTTTTCAGGACTGGAACCCCTATCCTTTTTTCCGCCGTAATATGATCTTAAACTGTTCATTCCCACAGGGCCGTCAATGTACACTCTTCTTAAAAGAGATGCGCATCTTGTATACCACCAATCTGTATCTTCTGGTCTTCTTTCTTTGTGAACTCCCGTCTTAACAAACTTAGCCCATTCAGGGGGGTTTATTTCCTTATTTTGACTTAATTCCTTTGCAATTGTGCTTATTAGCAAATCTGCAGGCACATCATAAACTGTAGTCATATTTATCCTCCTAATTACCTTACTCAAAAAAATTCCCTCAAAAAATCTGTGATTTTTGAGGGTTATTGAAAGCAAGCTTTCGATGCCCCAAAAATTTATGTTTGAGGGCTTTTTTTAAATATTACAGCAACATTTCCTCTTAAATCAACAAGTTTAGAGTTAGATTTTTCGATTATATTGTTTATATAATTTTGTTTTTGTGAAGATATATTTTTTGCAAATTTTAATTTTATTACTTCATGAGCCTTGAGCTGTCTTTTTATTTCATCAATAACATTCTGGTTAATCCCGGACTTTCCTATTTTAATGGTGATTGTTGAAAGTGATCTGTTCATCAATTCCTTTTTTGATAATGCAGGATTCAATCTTTTTCCTCCTTTTATCTTTCTTCTCTCTTATATATGGAATCTTCATTAGATTTCCACATTCTAAACATTTAATAATGACCGATGATTCTTTTAATCTAATCTGGCAGTTGGTTCCTGGTTTAAGGAATTTATAACAATTTTTACAGAATCTCCTCCTCCAGATTCTGGGCATTCTTATATTGTACTTGGTTGCAATGTTTCTGGCCATCTGGATATAACGGTGAGAACGTTCAGGATGAATCTCAAAGGATTCTTCTGCAAGTTTAAAGAGAATATCAATTCTTTCTCTTGCTATTTTTAACATCCATTGTGGTCTTCTTCCCCTTCTCAAACTATGGCTCCAAAGCAATCATTGTAATAGAACATAGAAATTGGTCTTAAGCTTTTATGCAGGGGTTTGAATTGTTAATCCTTATTAATAGGGTATTTTATTTCATGGAATTAACATCATCAATAATCCTCAATTATAACATATAATATACTTAAGAATAATATTGTAATTTATTTAATATTCTCTTTTAAAAGCTTTTCCCTCAAACTTTTAGAGAAACTTCAAAATTTGAAAAATTTTGGTGCCCAAAAATTCAGAGATATTTTTTTTTGTGGTTTATCAAAACTTTCAGGTTACAATATGATAAAATTTTTTTATCATTACAAATACTTAAAATATCTTATCTATATTATGAATAACATAACTTATTACACAAATTATTTTTGGATAATTCAATAAATCACGTTTGTTTAAAGCACGATACGTTAATTATAGAATTGGAAAGATTAAAACATTTGATTATTCACTGTAAAAATCTTTTTACTTTAACCATTAATGAAAAATAATTTATTTATTGATTAAAGATTATTTCAGATACTCTAAAAAATCAACTTTACCCACTGGAAACTTTTTATTGCCATTTATTACATCAATTATCAAATCAACAACCTCTTCAGGTTTAATACTGCTTGTATCTATCTCGTTGACCCTATTTCCGTGGATTTCATATGCCTCGTATGAACAGATGTCAATTGCCTCTGCTTCGATGTTTTCACGGATTTTATTTTCTTCCCATCCTTTTATTTTCATACGCTGCTTTAAAACATCGGGATTGGCTCTTAAAACAATGACGATGCTGGATTTTTCAAAAAGATGGGAAAGATGTCCTTCGATAATAATAAATTCATTACTTATTTCATCTATTTTTTTATCTATTTCATTGAAAAGGGCATCTAAATCCACTATTTTGTATTTTCGTACTTCATCAATTCCTGTGTAAAGGTGTTTTTCTTCCACAAGCTTATTGATATCAATAATCCGAGCATTTAGTCTCTGAGCAAGCAAGGTGGAAACGGTTGTCTTTCCAACTCCGGGCGTTCCGGTAATAAGTATGATTGAGCCCATAACATTATTTCAATTTTTCAATGAGTATTTGGGCTATTTTTTCTCCAGATAGGAGCATTCCACCAAATATTGGTCCCATTCTTGGAGATCCATAGACTGCATTTGCAGCCATTCCTGCAACATATAATCCAGGGTAAACTTCCTTAGTATTATCCATAAGTGCTTTTTCCCCAACATCGGCCCACATTGGCTTTTCTCCAATGATTCTGCCAGTTTCTGTGTTAAGCTTGGGTCCTACTTTTCTTTCTACAACTTTAATCACGTCACAATCATGTCCTGTAGCATCAATAACAGCTTTTGCCCTTATTGTAAGTGGATCAACATGTAATCCTCCCATTTCAACTGCACTCCAGTTTAAAACGAGACCTGTAATATCTGCCTTTTCATGAATCATCACATCTTCAATACTCATTAAATTAAAAACTTTAAGACCTGCCTGTGTAGCTTTAGAGCATAAAGTCGATACAGATTCTATAGAATCAGCTATATAATAATCTTCTTCATATCTTTGCGTCTTTATACCAAATTCGTCCAGAATTCGCCTGCTTTCTTCCTGAACAACTATTTTATTAAACATCATGCCGCCACCCCACATGCCGCCACCGATGCTTAATTTACGCTCAAATAATGCAACTTTAAGGCCTGCCTTGGCAAGATAATAACCTGCTGTAAGTCCAGCAGGTCCTCCACCACCAATTGCCACATCAATATCAGTATAATCCATGAAATCTTCCATAAAGCTTTTTACAATAGCTTTTGATATAACCACGTCATCTAACTTCATTTTTTCACCATTTAAATATTTTTTATTATAATACCTTCAATTTACAATTGTTATTTTTTAACTATTATCCTTAAAAAGTCTTTGTCATTTAAAACATGCCCCATACCAACCTTCTGTCCTCCAAACTTAACTGACGTTCCCCAAACCTTAGCATGTCTAAAATCTCTTACAAAATCACGATGGAGTTTATTTGCCACATCTCTAACTGTAGAACCTTTCCTGATAATCAATGGCTCTTCATCGGCTTTTTTGCCTTGAGGTTTTAGATAAATTCGGATCAAAGCAAGTTTATCAAATATTTTTCTTTTAAGATCCTCTATGTTTGTTTGCTTATTTGCAGATATAAAGATTGCATCAGGCATATCAAATTTAAGCTCATCTAAATATTTATTATCTACCAGATCTATTTTATTTATCACCTTTAACATGGGAATGTAGCAGCAACTTAAATCTAAACTGTCAATAAATTGATCCATAGTCACATTATCGCGTATAAGGATGTCTGCACTGTGTATTCCGTATTCATTCAGTATAGATCTGATTGTTTTTTCATCTATGTGGGTAAGTTCAACTGTGGAAGAAACTGTAAGGCCTCCAAGCTTTTTCGGTTTTACTGTTACATCTGACCTGGTTTGATTTGGCCTTATACCTATATTTTTAAGTTCTTCTATAATTACATTAACATGTTGAGGATTAAAGACATCCAGCACAATTAATATTAAGTCCGCATTTCTGGTAACTGACAAAATTTCTTTTCCTCTTCCTTTACCCTTGGATGCTCCTGTGATTATCCCCGGAATATCAAATATCTGAATTTTAGCCCCTTCATATTCCATAATTCCCGGAATTATTTCCAGAGTCGTAAATTCATAATCTCCAATTTTAGAGTTTGCGTTTGTAAGGTCATTCAGCAGTGTTGATTTTCCTACAGAGGGAAATCCTACTAGAACTACTGTGGAATCTCCGCTCTTTTTAACATGGAATCCTCTTCCCTTAGTACCTGAACTGCTCCTTTGCAGAGATTCTTCTTTTAGTTTAGATAATTTAGCCTTGAGTTTACCTATATGATGTGATGTGGCCTTATTATAAGGTGTTTTTTGAATTTCCTCTTCAATTTTTTTTATTCTATCTTCAAGAACCATAAATCTCACATAAAAGTAGTTGAGTTTAATAAAACGATTGATAAAAGTATATTTCAGGGTTTTTAGTCCTTTTTATCACATAAATACTGCATATAAAATTCTACTTCAAATTATAATGTTAATAATTTAGTTAAATTTGATTAATATTAATTCTTTCATCCTTAAAAAAAGTTTTTAATTATAAATTTATATCCTATGAAATTCATATCTAATCATAGTGGTATGATGAATGTTAAAGAAATTATGATAGAAGGTGTAAATACCATAGGTGAAGATGAAACTCTGGAAGAGGCTTTAAAAAAGTCCACTGAAGAGGGAGAAGGTGGAAGCCTTATAGTTGAAAAAAACGGTGAAGTAGTAGGCATAGTAACAACATGGGATATTTTAGAAGCCATAGGAAATAAAAATAAATTAAACAACACAAAAGTAAATGATGCAATGGAAACTCATCTGATAACTGTTCATACAGATACTCCCATCGAGGAAGCAGCAAAAGAAATGGTAGATCATGGCATATGGAGATTGCCTGTTGAAGAAGCAGGGCAAATAGTGGGAATTGTCAGTGCAACAGATATTCTGTTAAATGAAGTACGGAATATGATGTAAATTCAAATAAATAACTAGATTCCAGATGGAATCTTAGTTAACTCTCCAGACTAAAACACCTGGTTGAGCGTTGGCAAGTTTAAATTTAGTTAAACCATAGCCGCCCATAAACATCAGTCGGGTAAACATGGAGTTTTCCAGTTCTTTGTTCATAGCTACAGCAATTAACGTATTTTCTTCCTGTATAAACATTATACTTACTGGACTATCGTTTGAAACAACCTGATTATATACAATCTTACCATTTTGAATGAAGGTAAGTTTATGTGGCTCAATTTTCCTATCATCAATCTGAATCCATGCAGTGAAGTTGGTTCCATTGATTTGTCCGCCAACACCATTTTCAGCGCTTATTGTTACTGTGTTTCCAGTAGTATTTGCAGTTGCGCTGCTAACTGAATACATGTAATTCTGTCCTGTATTATTTTTAAAGTTCCAGCTTCCAAAGTAAGACCACCAGCCCGCTTTTCCAATCATGTCGCTGCTTGTTATAAAAACATGTGGACTTGGATTTTCCGGGTGGGTGTATTTTAAGACATTTTGAGCCTGGGCAGGGGTTAATTTATATTGAGTTACCATAATTGTCTGGGCTGCCTGTTTATCCACTGGTAAAATCTTATCCAATATTTCTACGCTTTTAGATGTATTTTTAGTGTAATTTTCAAGGGTTAAATAACCAGAATCACCGCTTGAGGTGAGCATTTTAAGTATCCCTGCAGATAAATTCTCATTAGAAGTGAATAATGCTTTCCCAACCCAATATGCCCGGGGAGTATTTTGAGATCCTCCATCAAACGTGGTGGGTCTTTGACCAACTGCTTCAAATAAATAACCATAATCCCACCATGAAGTTATTACGGTATTATTAGAAGTATTATTCTTGATCCAGCTCATAGAATTATAGAATGAATCATCAGAACCAGGTACCACTGAATTTGAGATAGCATATGCACCTGATACTGCAGGATATGAAATAACTGCTATTAAAACCAGTATTACAGCTATACAGTATCCGGTATTTTTAACGTATTTATTAACAGACGGAGCAATTAAACCAATGAAAATACCCGCCCCTAATGCAATAGGTAATGAAAAGGTCGAAATAAACCTTGAACCCTTTGTCATTGCATATGCAGTAATTAAAAGCCATATTGAGAATAAAACAACGACGTATAGGAAATATTCTTTTTTAAGTTTCATAAGCCGTCTTTGTTCATCATTTTCTTTCTTATCCGCTAAAACCTCTTTTTTTTCAGTTTCAACTTCTTTTTGCACGTTTTTCCTTCTTCCCCTTCTTCTTGGTTTCTTTTTAATATTTGAAGGTTGTTTTTTAATTGTTTTTTCCTCTTTTTTCGATTGGATCTTCCATATAAGTAATGGAACACTTAAAATACCCAAAATAAATGCTCCAATACCCCCAACACCATCTATGACTGCGGATAATGTTGGAATTTGAAGTTCTGATACAGAAACATAAACATTGGGATATGCTGTACCTAAAACTGATGCTTGAAGCTGACTAGCCCCTAAAGGAGTAAATAAAGAGTTTAAAAAGCCTGAAGGTCCCGAACTTATTATTATTAAAATGGAACTTGCCAGTGCAAAAATAACCACAGAAAATAAGGTCTTCTGGTCCAAGAACCATTCCATTTTACTTGAATATTTGCTCAATGGTGCAATTGTATTCATACCCAATAAATAATTGGAAATTAACAAGTAAACCAGTGCTGATCCTATTACAATGTAAAATATGTACCACCATCCCTCCCATGCCAGAGAAAAGAGGAACATGGAAATAACAGCTAAAGCAGCGAAAATTGACCGATTTTTAATGCTATCTGCCTTTATACTTTCAATGAAGAACCAGACTATCAAAATTGGGAAAAACATGTGGAACATGTCTGTATCAAAGAATCCTGCAAATGTGTGGGAGAAATAAAACGGTGCTACAGCAACCAGAATTCCAGCAGTAATTCCTCCAAAATCATTGGTAATTCTTCTTATAAAGAGATATGCAGGAATTACACAAAGAGATGCTATAAATGGAGCCATCCAAAATGCTACTGCAGTTAAAGGAACATTGCTGAATATGTTGATGAATTTATAGGTAAATGCAGTGATGTATGCTATTAAGGGAGGATACTCTGCTGATCTTCCAGGAGGATAATACGAATACAGGTCCCATTGAGTGCCATTAATAATTGTATCTCCCAGATGGCCGTTACTAAGATAATCCTGAGTCATTCTATAATTGTAATAAGAATCCATTTCACTGAAGTAGGGAAGGCCAGTTTGATCCTGGTAATATGCCTTCATATTATCTGGAATAATATTTAAATTGGCTGATTCAGCCCTAAGAAAAAATGATAATGAAAAAAGCAGAATTATTATTATAATTGGCTTAGATTTAGATAGAAACTCCTTTGCATCCATTTTGAAACCTCTGATTTTATTGATATGGCTTATTTCGAATTTATTTTAAAAGTATTTAAAAGTTTATAATAACTGAATCTTTTTTGAATATTTGGATAAATATAATGATTTCTTAAATTTATTTAAAAATGCGCATAATAAATTATAGAACTTATAAGTTTTTATATATTTCATATTTTTTTTTGATGATGTAAAAAAAACCCTAATTTATTATTCTCCAGGTATTTTTTTAAAATGAGTTAGCATTATAAGTGGATTATATCCTTTTTGGTTATCACGTAATCGCCACACTCGTGGCGCTGTAATATCAGGTCATTTTCAGGTAGTTTTTGTATGTGAAACAGTAAAACCTGGAAGGCCTGTAAGTTCAGAAAGTGCAGTGAAAAACACTGTTTCTAAGGCCATAGAATCCAAATTGTCCATCTAATCAAGATATTCCATTAATATCATATTATTAAATTAGATAGTATTAAAAGTTCTTTTTTGACTGTTTAAGTCACATTTGTGTATAAAACTGTACTTAGTATATTTTAATGACGGTTTAGTATATATTTCTAATTAACGATAGTTAATATTGCAATTAAAAACCTCAAGGAGATGAAA
>DAVZ01000057.1 GCA_002505765.1 Methanobacterium sp. UBA176
TAAACAAAGACATATAAAGTCAGAAATATTTCAATAAATCTGCTCAACCCCCAATAACTTTACAACCCCATTTTTTTCATCACTTGAGCAGTAAAATGAGCTTTTAAATTTATATATTTCATAAACAGGAAATTCTTCAGGACATAGACATTTTCTCTTATGAATCAGGCATCGCTATTACCTAAAATGCAGTAAAGGAGTTGTTCACTTTTCCTGGTACATTACATTATAGAAAGGATAGGTATGACAGATGCAACCGCTTTTAAGGTCTTCAATCAGTCTATTTCTTTCTCTTTCGTCCATATCTACAAATATTAAATCAATAAATTCTATTTATCATACCAGAAAATTAATCTACTTATCAGAGGTATGTATGATAAAACTAATATAACTCTATATAAGGATAAAAGAAATTTAAGAAGTGAATTTTTTTAATCAAATCTTTGTGGAATCAAAAATGAAACAACTTGAAATGCTGAAAGGCCATAATTATGGGGATTTAATTTTAGAAACAGAATGCTGGTTTATTTTACTTGCCCCCGACCAGAAAAACCTGGGTACATGTGTAGTGGCATTAAAGAGGAAAGAGGGTAATCTGGCAGGACTTAAAGATGAAGAATGGGTGGATCTTAAAGAAATAATTAAAAATCTACAATGGGCGCTAAAGGAATCATTTAATTCAACCATGTTTAACTGGGGGTGCCTTATGAATTCATCATATCTTAAGGATCCACCCCAGCCTCATGTTCACTGGCATTTCATACCCCGATACAAAGAAAAAGTTAGATTTGAAGGCATTATTTTTGAGGATCCATGTTTCGGCTTCAGTACAATGAAATCAAATCAGGGAGTTCGTAGAATACCTGAATATGCAAGAAGAAAGATTATTGAGAAGATTAGAAATAATCTAAAAATCTAATTATCGGTAACTGCTTTCTTTTCTCCCCCCATAAAGAGCAAGACAAATATGGCCACAAAACAAACAGCAGTGTAAACAAAAAAGGATGTACTGGCGCTTTTTAAGAATAACGGATAATACTGTGGAATTATCTGCACATTTCCAAGATAAACTGCAAAGATCAAAATTACAATTCCCATACTTAAAACCTGTCCGCTGAATACCATGGTTGAAACTGTGGCTGATGCAACACCGTAGATTTTTTTATTAGCAGTGTTCATTGCAGTGCTTGTGGCTGGAGATGCAAATAAAGCTACTCCTATCCCAATAAGAACTAAAGAAACTATTATGGAGTAAAAAGACGTGTTTACATCTAAAAATATTAATATGGAGAGTCCTAAAGTGGTAATGAACATACCAGTAGACATTATAAATCTGGGATCAACTTTATCCGACATTCTACCTGTTATTGGGGATATAAGGGCCACGCAAACAGGTTGTAAAACAAGTATAAGACCTACAGTATGAGGGGGCAACAATTTCAGATACTGGAAGTAGAGACTCAATAAAAAGTTCATTGAACTTGTTCCCAGGTTAATTATTAAAATAGATAGCACTGAAATCGTAAATAACGGATTTTTAAAAATGGATAGTACTATCAAAGGATTAGGGGAGCGATCTTCATACTTTAAAAAAAGAATTGTTACTAAAAATCCTATTAAAAGCAAACACATTCCATACCTGCTGCTTGCAATTGATGAAAATCCCTGTAATAAGGTCACTATTATAATAACAAAGAGTAAAGAACCGATAAAATCGAAATTTTCTCCTTTAGAACCTGCCCACTCAGATTTAATTTTAGTGAAGACCATGGTTAGTATAAAAATGCCGATGGGAACATTAAAAATGAAGATAGTTCTCCAGCCGAAATTTTGAATTAAAAAACCACCTATTAACAATCCGCTAAAAATACCAGTATAAACTGCCCCCACGTAAATTCCGTAGGATTTACCGCGCTCTTCGGGGTCGAAAACCGATGAAATTAAGGCAACTCCGGTTCCAAATATCATTGAACATCCAAGGCCCTGTAAAAAGCTAAAAATCAATAAAAAATTTCCTGATGGAGAAATTGCCCCTAAAAATGAGGAAATTGTATAAATAAGAACGCCAATGGTAAAAACTTTTTTTCTTCCATGGATATCTGCTATTCTTCCAAAGGGTAATATTAACGCTGCGTTGGCCAGAATAAAAGCAGTTGAAATCCATCCCAAAGAAACAGCGTTCAATGAAAAATCCAGACCTATGGAAGGTAAAGCGATACTGAGGGATGTTCCCATGAAGGGAATAAGGAATGCTCCAAGGGCAACGGTAATTAAAACAATGTTTTTTTGATTATGGAGATTCATTTTATCGTTCATAGTTTAATTTAGAAGATATATAAAGTAAATGTTGATTAAAATCCCAAATGCAAATAAAGAAGCAAGGACACGGTTAACTAAATTTATTGCCTGGGTTTTGTCTTCTGTTCTATTAAAATAAGCAAACAGCGCAAAAGATAAAGGAACCAGCGAGATTATGGATATGGTGTTAAAATTGATGGATGGATAAAGGTTTATTTGCGATACGAAAAGGAAATATATTGTAGCAAATATTGCAGAAATTCCAATCAGGGTAAAACCAAATTTACGGCCTTTTTTTACAATAATTGTATTTTTTCCGCCCTTTTTATCAACTTCCATATCTGGAATTTGAACGGCGTTAATAAAGAGTGTCTGATAGAGCATTATGGCTACAGCAAAAATGAAAAATTGAACATCTAAAGTACCTGTTAATGCTAAATAACCCATTCCTGGGAAAATAATTCCGGTTAAAATAGTTGCAACTTCACTAAATCCTCTGTAAGATAATTTTACGGGAGGAGCAGCATAAAACCATGCCAATAAATTTCCAAAAATGACAAAAGCTAAAAACCATAGAGAATATGAATATAATGACATAAAAATCAGAGTTAAAACAATAGAAAATGCTATAAGCACAAGTGAAAAATTTATAGCAAAAGGCCTTAGCCCTGGATTATTAACTAAAACTCCGCTACCCCCTGTAAATTGTGTAGGAGTACCATGCTTATCACATTCTAAATCGAAATATTCATTGCTGAACTGCATTGAAAGATGAGCAAAGAAGAATATTGAATAACCAAGCAGGAATTTACCTGAATTGAACTCAGTACCTAATAAAACAGCAAAAAAGGCCCCAATACAAAAATATAAAAATCCTCCAAAGACGAATTGAAGTTCTGCAATTTTAATCATTTTTGATAATTTATTCTTCATAAGATTACCTTTAAATTATTAATTCAGAATTAGATAGGCAAAATAGCAGTTTCCAATAATCCCAAATGCAAATAAAGAAGAAAGATTAAGATTAACAAGATTTATGGCTACATTTCTATTATCGGTTCTTTTTAAAAAACTGAATATTGCCAGACTAAGTGGAATCAGTGAAAATAATGCGATTATATTAAAATTTAAATAGGCAGAATATAACCCAGATTTAGAAATGAGGAAAAAAGAAAAAGTTGCTAAAATTCCGGCAATTTTAATTAAAGTAAAACCGAATTTACGCCCCTTTAACACAACCCATGTCTTTTTACCTCCAATAATGTCTCCTTCAATATCAGGGATCTCCACTGCATTTATAAAAAGCAACTGGTACAGCATCATGGGAATAGAAAAGATAAGGAAATTTAAATCTAATTTACCCATTAATGCAAAATAGCCAATACCCGGCATCATAAAACCTGCCATAATGGTGGCCAGCTCTCCAAATCCATTATATGACATTCTTATTGGCGGGGCTGTATAGAACCATCCTAAAAAGTTTCCAAATAAAACAAATAAAAAGAAATATGCTGGAAATGAATAAACGTAAATAAATATGGCTGCAAGGATTAAAGATGATATTAAGGATAAAATAGCAATCCATCGGGCATAATTAATTAATTCGGGATTTTTTACTAATATGCCACTACCTCCAGCAAATTGGGAAGGTTTACCGTGTTTATCAGCTTCCAAATCGAAGTAATCGTTACTGTAATTCAATGAAATATGGGCCATAAATAAAATTGAATAAGCAAATAAAAATTTACTTAAATCAAATGCAGCACCTAATAAAACAGCAAATAGACCTCCTAAGAGGAAAAATATTAATCCTCCAAATGTAAAATGAAAACGTCCTAATTTAATGATTTTAACCATCTTATTTCCATTGGTTTTCATTAAATCACCAGCAAGTTAATACATATTTGTATATCATATGATTACTATTTATTGGCATACATCTTCTTTGACTTTAAATTGTATTATTCATGGATTTAATTTATATTAGATTTATATATGCAAATAATTGATTTAAAGCTCTTTTACTTTTAAAATGTTTTTTTTAATGATTTTTTATGCACGGAAATGGATTATTAAATTAAAATAATTAATAAATTATTTATATTTAGTATTATAAATTAATGTACATTAGTACCAGGAGGAATATATATGGCTGAAGAAATGATGGAAAATATGAGTAATTTAGTTAAAACAACGGTGGATGAATTATTAAAAGTTTTAGCCACCGATAATGTAATTGGAGAAACAATGGAAGTTGATGATAAGGTAATAATACCTTTAACTAAAATTGGTTTGATGTTTGGATCAGGATCAGGAAGCGGAGGCATGCCTGGTCAGAAAGGTATGGGTGCAGGCGCTGGCGGAGGAGCTGGAATACAACCAGTATCAGTAATAGTTGTATTTAAAGATGTTGAAGGCCCAGAAGGTGTTCAAATATTATCTGTAAGAGGTATGGGTCCTCTCTCTAAAATTGTCACAGATATTGGGCATGCCGCAGGAAAAATGATTGAAAAAGAAGGTGGACCTGGCGAAATGATGAAAAAAGGAAAGAAAATGATGGGTAAAAAGAAAGAAGAAGGTAAAGAAGAATTTAAAGAGCCTGGAACAATGTAACAGTGATTAAGAGTGGATCATAATTGGCATACCTTACCGCAGTCATCATAATCCTTATTATAATTTTAATTTTAATTTTAATGGGGATTTTGCTGGTTCCTTTTCAAATTTCATTGAAGCTTCACAGGAGAGGACCTGTAAATGAAGGGTATTTTAAATTGTCATGGGTAAAAATAGGGTTAATTCGAAGAAAAATACCATCGGATAAGAAAAAACCCAAACCCAAAAAAGAAAAAAAAGAAAAAGAGAAAAGGATAGATTTTAATAGAATTCCAAAGATATTGGGGTATTTCGAGCAATCTTTACCATCAATTCTTCGCATTTTTCAGGCATTTCTAAGATCCGTTTCTATAAAAAGAATTTCAATCAATTCTATCATTGGACTGGACAGTCCAGCCGATACAGCAATATTTAACGGTTATTTATTGGGTTTAGCTTCTATAATTAATATTTTTCCAAAAACTAATTTCACAGTTGATCCCGACTTTAATGAAGAACGTATAGATGGTTCCATACTAATAGAAATAAAATTAAGGTTATTCTGGATAATAATTGAGGCTTTAAGGGCATTAACCAAAAAACCTGTAAGATCACTCATCGGTGAGCTTAGAAAAATGAGAGGATAAAATGAGTTTCAAATGGAATTCAGGGGCAATTTTTGGAGGGTTTTTTGGTTCAAAACCTGAGAAGAATAAAATTCAAAGCTTAATGAAGAGTATTATAGAACCAGAGATAAACAGGAAAGTTGGAAAAACTATTAAAATTGATGATAGAACAATTTATCCAATAATAGAAATTGTGGCCATTAAAAATCAAAATCATGCTCTTTCATCGGCTGAAATTTTTCCAATTGCACTGGTAGTTGAAGAACAAGACAAAAATTACATAATTTCTCTAACAGAAAATGAAATTGATGAAGAAGAATTTATTAAAATGATTTCTCCCAAAAAATGAGATAATATAAAGTTCATGGGGTTTCTAGTGTATTTTATTCAATTAAAGTTAAATTGGATTGTTAACTATCTGCTAAAAATATCTGTAGAGCCCATATCTTCTTTAACAATGTTTAAAACAGTTTGTGTATAGGTTCTTTGAACATCCCCTTCTTTAAGCAATTCCTTTACAAAGGCGTCCAGTTCAGTTGTGTCCTTAAATTTTGCAATTAATATGGCGTCGAATTCGCCTGTAACATCGTAAATCCCAATAACGTTTTTATGATAGGCGGTTTTATTTTCCCAGTTGCTCAGGACTCCCCCTTTAACCCTTACACCTATAACTGTGGTTAATTTGTAGCCCAGTTTGGAATGGTCTATTTGGGGAACGAATTTTTTAATAACGCCTGATTTCATGAATTTATCCACCCGATTGTGGACTGTACCCACGGATATGCCAAGTTCTCTTGAAATTTTCCTGTAGGACATTCTTCCGTCTCTATTTAATAAATTTAGTATTTTTTTATCGGTTTCATCGATTTTTACTATCTCTCCTTCATCGTTCATTTTAATACCTCAATAAATGTATATGAACAATGTTTAATTATAGTGCTTATATTATTTAAATATATTATAAAATTGGGACTATAAGGTTAACCGGTGTTGAAAAATTTTCAATTTTTCACAGTGAAAAATCCCTGATTTTCACATGCTGGAGTCAATATTTCATATTCGTTAATTATTGTTTTCAGTAGACATATCAAGTCAAAAATATTTCAACAAATCTGCTCAACCCCAATAACTTTACAACCCCGTAAATATTAGTTATATATTT
>DAVZ01000030.1 GCA_002505765.1 Methanobacterium sp. UBA176
AGATTTATTGAAATATTTCTGACTTAATATGTCTTACTGAAAACAATAATTAACGAATATGAAATATTGATTCCAGCATATGAAAATCAGAGATTTTTCACTGTGAAAAATTGAAAATTTTTCAACACCGGTTAACCTTACAGTTCCTTTTTATCTTAAAATATAAGAAATATGTCCATCAATTATAGTACAATGAAAACTAAAATAAAGGGACCGATATTAACAGCACGCAGCTTCTTTGAATACGTAAAAATGTTCAATTTAGACCTTGATTTATTAAAAAATAAAAATATACTGGACTGTGCTGCTGGGGCAAGTTCTTTTACCGCTCTAATGACCAGTAAAGGTTATAAAGTAAAGGCACTGGACTTACTTTATGATAAGGAATATCAATTCCTGAAAGAGATGTGTGAATACCATCTGGATGTATTAATTAAATCACTATCATCCCTGAAGAACCATTTTATATGGGATTATTTTAAAGATCTTGATGAACTTAAAAAACATAGATTAGAAGCTCAGAATCAATTTTTAGAAGATTATAAAATTTATAAGGGTGAAAAATACATTAAAGCAAATTTAACTGATATTCCATTCTTTGAAAATAAATTTTCACTAATTCTGTGTTCGCATCTCCTTTTTATCTATGATCACAGGCTAAGCTATGAATTTCATCTTAATTCAATCAAAGAAATGATGAGAGTGGCAGAAGAAGTGCGTATTTATCCTCTAATTAAACACAGAGCCATGAAATCAGAATTTATCAGGAAAATAAAAGATGATTTAATGGATAGGGCAGAAGTAAAAATAGAAAATGTTGATTATGAGTTTAGAAAGGGCGGTAACCAGATGATGAATATCAAAAAAATTTAAAAATGGAGATTGATTTATGGAAAGAAGTTATGATGATGAGTTAAAAGACCGTAATTTTGGAGATTATATCTATGAAACTCCATACTGGATTGTTTTTCTTGCTCCAAATCAAAGTAACATAGGAACATCTGTAGTTGCCCTTAAAAGACATTATGGATCTTTAAATGGTATACAGGATGAAGAATGGATCGATTTTGGCAAAATAGTTAGAGATTTGGAAACTTCTTTAAAAAAATCTTTTAATCCGACTTTATTTAACTGGGGAGCTCTTATGAATGCTGATTATATGGTAGAAAAGCCTGATCCTCATGTTCACTGGCATTTCATACCCCGATACATGCATAAAGTTGAATTTGGAGGTCTTATATTTGAAGACCGGTATTTTGGTTCCATGCATCCAAGACCGGTTTTAAATGTGTCAGATAGTATTAGAAAAGAGATCATAGAGAAAATTAAAGAAAATATAGAACTTTGAGGTTTATTATGCAACCAGAATATTTCCAGATTAAAGATTTTAAATTCCAGTCGGGTTCAGTCCTCCCAGATTTAATAATGGAATATATGTCTTTCGGTAAAAAAAAGATTGATAGAGAAGGCAATTTGATCAATGGAATAATTTATCTCCATGGTTGGTCTGGTAATTACAGTTCAATAAGGCGTATAAAGGATATTGTAGGGCCTGGAAAACCCATTGATACTGAAAAGTATTATATAATATGTCCCACTGCACTGGGCTCCCCAGGGTCTTCATCGCCTTCCACTTCAGGATTGGGATATTCATTCCCTGAATATACGGTTAGAGATATGGTGGATGCAGTTTATACTTTCATAAATCAATGTTTCAATGTAAAGCATCTTAAAGGAATAATAGGTACATCAATGGGTGGTTTTCAAACTCTTCAATGGGCAGTAACCTATCCAGACTATATGGATTTTATAATTCCCATAACAACTAATTCAGATATAAGTGGTTTAAATTTTGCACTTTTTAATTTAATGAATGAAATCATTAGAAATGATCCTGAATATAAGGATGGTAAATACAGCTTAAATCCTGTATCAGCCACCGAAAACATATCTATGCTGCTCTATCCATTTGGATTTTCTCTGCAATATTACAAAAATAATTCCAATGAGGAGATCCTGGAATCCTTAAATGAAATGAAAATTGAAGGTTCTCAGATGGATGCTAATGACGTTATCTGGCGAAACAAGGCTATAATTTCCTATAACGTTACTTCTGGTTTGAAAAAAATTAAAGCCCGAACTCTAATTATAGGAATTAACCAGGATCAGTATTTTCCACCAGATACTGATGTTATACCTCTTTCTAAGGAGATCAAAGGGTCTAAACTCTATCTATATAACTCTGTATGGGGGCATCTGGGTTCAAGTGAGATTATAAAGGCAAAAAAGGTGATTAAAGAATTTTTAAATGAAATTAGATGATTATTCACGTTATTTGAGGGATTGATATGCTGGTTAAAGTAATGGATTACGGATTTTCAAGGAAATTGTTCAAATATTATGTAATCTATAAAATAAGTGATATTGATGAAGAGACAAGAAAAAAGCTTGAAGAAAGAGTTGAAGATGAACTGCAGGATAAATCCGGAGTATTATATTTAACTACCTATTTTGATAAAGATTACTTCCCTTTTAAAAGTGAAGAAGCAAGAATGCTCCCATCAGACTTTTTAGCTCGAGAAGAAATTGAAATGACGGCTTATTTACTCAGTATTTTAGAAGATTGATCTTAGTTTGAATGAAAAATTATACCGGGTATGAATATCATTTTCCCTGTTCCATTGCCGGTAGAGAAAAATGTATATGAGTAATTAACCATTGATCTTCTCTTTTTTCTAAAACCATGCTTAAACGCCCGGATAATATTACTTCTTCTCCTGAAATTTCTGCATTGATTATCATTATTGCTGATAACCAGGATATTCTGCCGTTATTTGAAATTGTAACCTTTTCAAATACAATTTCAATGTTATCTGTCTGGGAAAAATCACGTCTAAATCCTTTTTCAAGCTGTTTATGTCCATTAATCCATTCATCCTTTCCAGTTCCAATAGCCACAAAATCACTGTTATCTACAAATAAGCTCATCATGGATTCAATATCTTTATCTAAATAGGCCTTTGCATACTCATTGAGCACTTCCATTATTTCAGATTGGGTTTTTTCATCAGCTTTCATTTCTTATCCTTCATACTTATAATACATAATATATATCTTTACAAATAATATTATTATTGTTAATACTTCAAAATAAATTATTAAAACACTCAATGATGATAAAATCTATAATTTCATATAAGAAAAATCCTTACTGGAATTATATATGAAAATAATAAGCACCAAAAGATAAGAAAGGTATTAGATTAATTCTTAGCCTTAAGCTCTTTTCCAATTTTTTTACCCAGTTCATAGCAGTTTTGCAGCTCTTCATCTGAAGGGACATAGGTGATCTGATACTGATCTAAAACTTTAAAACCGCAGTTTTCAAGCTGATCTGCTATCTTTTTAACACCACCACCAGCCCATCCTATTGAACCGAAAGTAATGGCTAATTTTTTAGATCCGGTTCTATCAAACCTTAAACCATCTAAATAATAAATTAAATCACCTATGCTTGGGAAAGGACCGTTGAATATTGTTGGAATTCCAAATAATACCGCTTTACTGTCTAAGATATCTTTTACTATTTCGCTTCGTTCATCTTCATGCAGGAAGTACATGTATACTTCAACATCTTCGCTCATAACCCCCTCTGCAAGCTCATGGGCCATTTTCTGTGTTGAACCGTGCATGGTGTCATAAACTATGGTTACTTTATCCTTACATTGGCCTGTAGCCCATTTACTGTAAGCTCCGATGATTTTCATTGGATCTGTCCATATCTGGCCGTGTGAAGGTGCTATCATATTAATTTTATCCAGTAATCCAAGATCTTCAACTTCTTTAAATTTTTTGAGTATTAAAGGAGATAATGGAGTTAAAAGGTTTGCATAGAACTTTTGAGCGGCGTCCATTAATATAAATTCTGGAATTTCATTATCATATCTCTCTTTAAAGCACAGGTGCTGTCCAAAAGCATCATTTGAAAATAGTATCCCATCTTCTACAAGTAGAGTAAACATGCTGTCTGGCCAGTGCAGTAAGGGTGCTTCAAGGAAAGCAAATGTTTTACCGCCGATATCTAAAGTATCGCCTGTTTTAACAACATTGAAGTAGGTATCTCCCATATTGTAATGTTTTTTAAGGCCGTCAACAGATTTTTGTGTGCAGTATATTGGAGCGTCAGGGAATTTTCTACATATTTCAGTCACTGCCCCACTGTGATCCTTTTCAACATGATTTTGAATGATTGAATCTATTTTAAGGTCACGACCTTCTTTAGTAAAGGCATCTTCAATTCTTCCCCACATCTGAGAAGATGTTCCTGGGTATGTATTGTCAATTAAAACTGTTTTATCACTTCCAAAAACTAAATAAGCATTATATGTCGTTCCTCTAAGAGTATATCCATGATAACTTCTTAAATCCCAGTCAAAAACACCAACCCAATATACCTTTTCAGCTATTTTAACAGCATCTGCTTTCATTTTATATCCCCATGAAATTATATCCAATTATATATATTACAAGAACAGAATATTAATTTTCCGCATGGAATCTTTATTAAATTCTCCCTGTATACTTCAATTTATTGAAAACAATTTTAAATTGAGTCCCTTTTTTACTATCAATCTCTAACTGGCCATCAAGTTGCCTGGTTAAGCTGTTAACCAGCTGTAAACCCAGAGTTTCAGTCTTTTCAAAGTCAATATCTTCAGATAATCCAATACCATCATCACCCACCATTAGAACATATTCATCATGGTAATCCCAGTCAAGATCAACCCTTATTTTGCCGGATCTTCCATCTGGAAAGGCATATTTTATTGAATTGGTTACAAGTTCATTGATTATTAAACCGCAGGGAATTGCAGTATTTATATCAAGATACACATCTTTTACATTCATCTCTATTTTAATTTTTTCAGGGTCTAAATTGTGACTGTAACTCAAATATGCCATTAAATTACGAATATAATCAGCGAAATTTACCTCTTCGAAATCTGATGATCTGTAAAGCTGTTCATGGATGAATGCCATTGATTTAACGCGGCTTTGACTATCTCTAAAAATTTCAAGGTTCTTTTCATCATTGATATACCTTGCTTGAAGATTAAGTAAACTGGAAATGATCTGCAGGTTGTTTTTAACCCTATGATGAACCTCCTGAAGGAGCAGTTCCTTTTCCCTAAGGGATGATTTTAATTTATCTTCAGCCTCTTTGATGTCGGTTACATCACTTCCAACTAACACTACGCCTAAAATTTCTTTTGAATCGTCTCTAATTAGAGATATAGATAAAAATACAGGCACAGAATCACCACTCTTTACCCTTAAGGTTGATTTTATATTGGTGATGTAAGTTTTATTGCTTAAATTACTGTAAAGTTTTTCCAGCCGTGATAGCATTTTACTGGTTGGAAAAATGAGTTTAACTGATTTATCTATTAATTCATCTCTGCTGTATCCAAGGATGTCGCAGGCAGCCTGATTAACTTTTCTGATGTTATTATTTGTATCCAGTAAAATGAAAAAATTGGACATGGTGGAAACTATTTCATCTGCAGCAATGGCAGTGGTTAAGGCAGGAAACCTGTATTTCCAGATTCCATAACTTATGAGGCATATTCCTATGGTCATCATGGTCATGGTCATTTCAGGAACTCTTAGGGATACACTAGGCATGATAAAATCGCTTGATAAAGCTATAAACAGGGACAAATAAAGTCCTGCAAACATGAACTTGGCCTGTTTTCTTTTAAGATCTGTGCTATTTAAATAATATGACAAACATATTACTCCAGCTGAAACTACCGTAAGGACAGTCCATAGTGCCATTATGTTGAATAAAGTAGCATCTGCAGGAATAACATAAGTCCAGCCCCAGTAAAATTTTATAACACTGTTAAAAAGCAAGTTTGTAGTTAATGATATAAGGATTATAATTATTGGAGGTAGATAAATCAAAATGTTAGCTAATTTATTTTTTAAAATCTTTGATTTTGTAAATATTAAAGATATGTGTAATAATAATGAGGGTACTAAAGGCCACAGAGTGCTAATTTTTATCCAAAAAAATGCTGTTTGAAAGTTTTCAGCCTGTCTATATTCATATTCAACGAGGGCAAGAAATCCAACAAGTAAACTTAATAATGTAATCATTTTATTTAGTTGACTTTTTGGGTTTTTATGATAAATAAAATTACCAAGGAAAAAACATACCATGAATGCTATCAATGACATTAAAGCATAAACATTCATCCAATTACCTGTTTTATCTATTAAAGTATCAAATTGAAGTAATTATGTATTATCAGATTAATTATTGTTATTTAATTATGCAATCTACTCATATTTCTTTTATATTATTATAACGTTTCTTTATGTTTATTATTTGCTTATAAGTTTATATATTTTATTATTATAATTTTTTTATTAGAAATAATCGATATTTAATTAAAAAAGAGTTATTTAAATATTATTTTTCAATTAAAACCTTTATTATTGGTTATTCATGGTATAAATTGGATAAAAAAATTTTAAATAAATAATTAACCATTTAATTTTAAGAATAACCATTTCTTGTTTGAAAATAAACACATTCTGACAAAAATTCATTTACATCATAGAAACTTATTGTTTTAGCTTTTAGGCATTTAATTCTTGGTTAAGTTTCCGAATAAGATATAATTATAATATTTGTCTTCAAAAGACTCTATTGGGTCTTGATAAAATCTTTATGATTGTTTATTTTATTTTTAACATTGAATTTTTCCCATATTTTATTATGGTTAATGTGAATATAGTCACAAAGTTTTATTAAAATTTTATTTAATAGTGAAAATTAATTATAATAGATAAAAATAGTATAATTCCAGTTATAACATCGTTAGCAAGTAATTACAGTATTTAATAAGATAGTAAGTTCTGTTTTAAGGATAGAATTTAGAAGCATCGAAAATTGGGGGGAGGTAAACTAGTAATCTTAATAGGGGGAATAAAAATAAATATTAATAAAACAAAATTCAATCTAGATCTTGGTTTAAGTTTTTTTAAAGACGAAATTATTTATGGTGGATATTTAGCTGCACTCTGTGCCCCTTGTTTTATAATATCAACATGTTTTTGTTTAAATATAAATATTGACATTCCTCTACTTTTAATTTCTTATTTACTTCCTTTAATTGTATACAGTTATGATTACTATAAAGATATTGATAAAGATATAAAAAATGATTCTCTAAGAGCCTCCTATTTAAAGAAAAAAGCTAAAAATTATCCATATCTTCTTAGTTTTTATATTATTCTCTTAATTACCCTTTTAATTATATATTCAAATTATATTTTAGGTGCATTTGTATTGACCATTATAGCTGGAGGAATATTGTATAATATGATGTTCAAGGGCTTTACAAAAAAGATCCCTGCATTTAAAAATATATATACAGCAGTGAACTGGGCATTAGTAGGGGCATTTTTCCCTCTTTTCTATTATTCGATGGATATCAGCATTCCATTTATGTTAATGTTCGTTCTGATATTTATCAAGGCCATTACTAATGCTATTTTCTTCGATTTAAAGGATAAAGAAGATGATAAATCCAGTGGCATTAAAACACTTCCTGTGATACTGGGAAAAAAATCTACAATTTATGTACTCCATGCATTAAACGTAATAGCCTTTTTTCCCCTTATATTGGGAATATATCTTAATGTTATTAGTTTTTATGCAATTTCTTTATTGATATTCACATTTTATGGTTATTTTTATATCAATAAGGCTAATTCAGCATCAAAAGATGAATTAGAGTCAACAGCCCATACACTGGCAGATTCTGAATTTATATTCTGGCCATTAACACTTTTAATTGCCACAATTTTCTTATAAAGCTTAATCCAGATCTCCAATTCTCCCACGTTTTCTGTAGGCCATACCCTGAAAAATTGCTATTAATTCGCCATCAGAATCATAAATATCAATTGTGTAGGTGGAAATCCTGGGGTTCAGTGATATTTCTCTTGCTTCTGCAATTAAAGTACCGCTGTATGCTGCTTTCATAAAGGAAATATTGACATTTATAGCCACAGTAACATTTCCGTGTGAATTAGCTGCAACAGCAAAAGCAAAATCTGCAAGGGTAAAAATAGCGCCTCCATGTACTGTTCCAATTCCATTTAAATGGTTTTCATTGATTTTCATCTGTGCCTTTGCAGATCCTTTGGCAACTTCAAGCAGTTCAATACCGTTGTATCTGGCAAATTTATCCCTTTTAAAAAAGTCTTTTATTTCCATTCAATCCCCTGAAGCAATAATTCAATAAACCCGTTTAATTAGTTTTATCAGGCAGAGTAAAGTAGAATGTGGAACCCTCACCTGGAATTGATTCAACCCATACACGGCCACCATGTCTTTCTATAATTCTTTTAACCATTGCCAGTCCAATTCCAATGCCTTTATAATCTTCTGGTGAATTTAAACGCTGAAATATCTGGAATATACGCTCCATGTATTGTTCTTCAATTCCGATTCCATTATCCCTTATTGAGAACAAATATTCTTTATTTTCCAAATCTTCATAGGCTGAAATATGGATTTCTGGAGGTTCATCAGGTTTTCTAAATTTAATAGCATTTGAAATCAAATTATGGAATACCCTTTGAAGCTGTGCAGCATCTCCTTTAATATTGGGGAGATCGTCATGGGTTATCATTCCCCTGCATCCTTCAATGGATGGTTTAAAATTATCTATGACGTGATCAATCATGGAGTTGGTGTAAATAGACTGGAGCTTATCCCCTCCAGTTGAAATATTGGAAAACTCCAGAAGACCATCTATCAGGTTTTTCATATCTTCAGCTGCTTCTATTATATATTCCATCAGTTCATCAGCATAATCATCAAATTTGCCTTTATAGCTGTTTTCAAGTAACTCTGTAAAGGTTTTAATATCTCTTAAAGGCTCCTGCAGGTCATGAGAGGCGAGGTAAGAGAATTTTTCCAGTTCTTCATTGGAAATTTTTAACTCTTCAACCAGTTTTTTAAGCTTTTCCTTTGATTTTTGACGTTCTGTGATGTTTCTTGCTATATGTGATGCTCCAGTTACGTTTCCCTGCTTATTGCGGATAGGGTAATATGTGAATTCATAGAAAACTTTTTGGGAGTCTATTGAAAATACCAACTCAACACTGAAACGTTTACCTTTTAAAGCGCTTTCCCAAAATTTAATTGCTTCGAAATGACTTTCTGGTGAATCTAAAAATAGTTCTCTAATATTCATACCCAATTCAGGTTCCCTGTTAAATATTTTCATAAATATTAATTTATATGCATTGTTAAAGGCTATTAATTCATATCTGGTATTCCATGCTGCAATTAAATCATCAGAAGCTTCAATTATTTCATTTACTTCAGAATATAATTTTTTAATGGATTCATAACCTCTTTTGTATTTTGATAATTGTTCACTGAATTTCTCTTCTAAATTATCCTGAACCTGGGTTAATTTCATTTCGCATTTTTTAATCTGGGTAGTTTCAAGCATTGAAACATTGATTTCAACAGTTTCACCGTGGTTATCCTTTAAAGGAACCCATTGTTCCGTCCATGTTCTCAATTCACCATCCTGATCCCTGCTGAATTCTGCATCAAGCACTGGTAAACCATTTTTAAATATAAAGCGGGCTATATCCTCTGCCTGTTCAGCCATGTCCGGAGCTATATCATGAATCCTTTTTCCAATATGTTCTTCAATGCTTAGACCATTTATTTCTGCTAATACTTTATTAACACGTTTAAAACGAAGATCACGGTCTAATGTGCAGAGGCCAATAGGTGCAGAATTATAAATAGCCTCAATTTCACCCAGAAGTTTTAATGAATCCTTTTCACGTTCAAATAGTTTTTTATCTTTATCTTCTAATCTTTGTTTTTCTTTAGAGATTTTTTCATTTGCTAAACGGAGTTTTTCACCCATGGCATTAATCTCTTGTTTAGAAATCTCCATTTTATCTTTTAATTCCTGTAATTCTTCCCCGAGTTTTTTATTCTTGATCTTTGATTCTTTACTTTCCTTAACTTCGGTTGAAATACCAAGAACATGCTGAATATTTTTACCATCAACAGTAAATTCAGGGACAAATTTAAGATGAAAACTCTTTGGATCTTTGTTTTTTAAAGCAGGAAATTTAAATTCGATTTCCTGAGTTTCACCTGTCTGAAATACTTTTTCTATTGCAGAATCCCATAAATTACAGAGTTCTTCAGGCATACCAAATTCTCTGTTGGTTTTTCCAACAAAATCATTTGCAGAAACATCTGTGCTATGTTCTGCAGAGGGGAGGAGATAGATTACCTTTAAATCCCTGTTATAACGCATTAAAACTGATGGTAAATTTTTTGAAATAGCTCTATACCTTGATTCACTTTCCTGCAGTTCTTGCTGGAGAACTAAGAGTTTTTTTTCGTTTTTAAGAAGTCTTTCTTCTGCAGACTGTAATTTTTCTTTCCATATCCCTGATTTTTCCTTATATTTTTCTATACTGGTATTAATTTCTTTTTTTTCCTTTTCTACCTCTTTAATTGTACTGATATCCCTTAAAATACTGAATGAATAAATATTTTCAGCTGTTTCAATTATTGATGTACTTACTTCTATGGGAACGATTCCTTTATCCCTGGTGTGTATACTGGATTCAATTTTTATGTTCCCCTCTTTACTCAATTTTCTGAGTTCTTCAATTGCCATTTCCTTTAAATCATCGGAAGTTTCACCTGTACCCATTGATAACAATTCTTCTTTGGAAAATCCAGTTAATTCTTCAGTTTTACGATTTACATTGATATATCTACCTGTTTTAATGTCTGAAATAATTACAGCGTCATTATTTTCTTCAAATAGTGTTTTGAATTTAATCTCTATATCATCAAGTTCCTTTTGGGCAGTAATTTCCTGATTTATATCTGTTAAATATACTTGCAGTCCTTCTGAATAGGGGTATGCGTGGATTCTATACCATTTGCCAGATTTAGGGGATTGAAAATTAAATAGAAGGTCGGTATTTTGAGATTTAGCTTCATGAAATTGTGTATAGTAATCTGCGTCTTTAAGTTCAGAGAACTCTTCCCAAATATTTTTGCCCATCAATTCTTCTTTTTTCTTCCCGATAATAGACTCAATTTTAGAATTAGAACTGATAAATTGCCAGTCATTGTTTAAATCAAAATAAGCTTCATCAATCTCTTCAATAATTTTTTGAGATTTATATAAAGCCTTTTTTGACCCAGTAATATCACTGTTGATGGTAATTAAGAGTTCATCATCTGGCGAAAATGCAGAAACCATTTGATACTCATCTTTGGATTTAAAATAAACTTCAAATTTTTTTCCCTCACCAGAACTCAATATTTGAGTTGCTGCTTTTAAATAGTATTCAGCCGTATCTTCGTCATATAATTCAGAAATAGTTTTACCTACTGGATCATCATTTTCATTTAAATAAGCAGCATTTGCATACACAACACTTAAATCAGCCACATTATCCAGAATGTCATGATCTATTTCATAAATTATTACTTTATCTTGAATTTTTGAAAAAATTTCAAAATTAAAATCTTTATCTATGTTTGCTGATGTATCTTGGCTACTATTCATTCTAATCCCCTTACAAATTTAATATTTACTTAATATTTTGATATTTTAGTCATTGTTTTTATGTTTTACCATTAAATAAAGATGTTTTACAGAATAATTTTGGTACAGGATAGATTCATCCTATCTTAAATTCTTAATAATCATAATAAACTTCCCAAATTGAATAATACATCTTTTATATAATTAACTTTATAAATACATTTAATTTAAACTTGGGGACAAAAAAATGGAAATTCAATACCAAACTGATCCAGATGCTGCAATAAGCAAAATTACCACTAAAATTCCATTTGTATATATTGGGGAAACCATAGGAACTGTGGAAAGATTACTTTCACAGGAAGCTAATAAATTCGATACAATCGATTATGTGTATGTTATTAATAAAAATAGAGTTTTGAAAGGTGTAATTTCCATAAAAAAAATTTTTTGTTCCCATCCCAGTGTTAAAGTCCAGGAGATTATGGATAAAAAATTAATAGTGGCTCATGCTGATACAAATCAACGGAAAGTAGTATATCTTGCCCTTACAAATGGAATAAAAGCCATACCTATTGTTGATGATGAAAAGCGCATCCTCGGTATTGTACCCTTCGATAATATACTTAAAATCTTTAATCATGAATTTCAAAAGGAAATATTCAGCTCTGGAGGTATTTCTGCCAGGGTAGGAGATGAATATACCACAATCAAATCCACTGCAGGGGTGATGATTAAATCCAGACTTCCATGGCTGATACTGGGAGTTTTTGGAGGGACGGTAGCAGCTTCTGTTATAAGCGGATTTGAAGAGGTTTTAAGTCATGTTCTTGCTTTAGCATCATTTATTCCGGTACTTGTATATATGAGCGATGCAGTGGGAACTCAATCTGAAGCATTAATAATTAGAAGCATTGCCCTTGAGCCAAAACTACCAATACGATCATATGTATTGAGGGAATTTAAAATTGCCGCTGCACTTGCATTAATTTGTGGAGCTTTAATTAGTCTTGTCGCTGCTTTTGGATGGACAAATTACTATTTAGGGATTGTTGTTGGATTTTCAATGTTTTTTAGCATAATTGTAGCTGTTTTAATTTCGACTTTACTTCCCCTTGGATTCAGGAGGTTAAATTCAGATCCGGCTATTGCAACAGGACCCTTTGCCACCATGATAAGCGACATTGCTACATTAGCAATATATTTTACAGTGGCTATCTCTTTTCTGGATTATTTTGGAGTAATTTAAATAATTTCATTAATTAAGTTTTTCCAGTGAATTTTAAGCACGATTTATCTGATGAAGCTGTGCTTATTCTTTTAATTCTTCTTGCAGCAATAATCATTGCTACATTTGTTGAGTTGAAAATGCTTCTTTAAATTGTTAAAAAGAAATTCGCTGATTAAATGGACTCTAATTTTTTTATTTCATTTATCCAGCGCTTGCTTTTATCTATATCTTCAATAATTTTCTTTATATCATCTATAAATTCATTAAAATCATCTGAAGATAATACCACCACAATCTCGCCCTTTTTAAACACTGAATTGTCTTTAAGAACCACACATTCCTTACCTACGCATCCTACTGTTGATCTTAACTTACTCATCATATTCTCCTTATTATTTATAATTCATTTTCCAGGTGTGCATTCTGAACTCCTTTACATGTCTTTTTTCCATCATCAGCATGTGTTTAAAACTCCCACAATTAATCATCAATCCCGGCTATTTGTTTAGTAAGGCTCAATTCCTCAGTTTCAAGTTCTATCTGTTTTTTAAGTTAACCCTCCAGTTCATCTCCTCTAAAATCCAGCTTATGCTCCATTGTAGCTTTAATGCACTTTTAACAATTAAATCTGCAAGCCATTACATATGCCCTCATTTCATCAACTGAATTGCTTCAGTAACTCTACTGGGAGCGTATTCCATTATAAAGAATTTAGAACGTAGATCAATGATGCTTTAGTTCTCTTACCTGTTCATATTTAATATCCTTTAATTTTTCTTTATTCATTTATAACTCCTCTTCCTAAAAAAATTCATTCAAATGATAATCAGGATATTCCATCAAATATATTATCATTTAATCTTATAAAAGAAATATGTAACCAAAATAATTATCTTTGATTATTAAAATAAGTTTATCTGTAAATGTAAACATCAACAAAATTAATATAAAATTTTAATGTTTTAAGGTCACTTATTCAAATATAATGGTTCTAATATAATCTATTAATTCTTTTATTATTATTTGATTGCTCTAACTGTATCTTTTTTAGGATTAAATCCTCATTTTACCTTTGTTTAACATAAATATCTGTATTATTATAATTAAAATGTTTTTTAATCTGTTTAATATCTACAGTGAAAAATAGTTTCTTATTAGTAGGCATTAATAACAATATAGTAATATTTATTAATATGAAAAAATATAATAAAAACTGTAGTCACTTATCCTACCTCCATAGGATCACTTTCAAAGGATAAATGTGACCACAACTGGGGACGGCTGAAAATAAAAAATCCATTTCACGAATGCCTTTTAAATGCTTTAGCCGTCTCTAAATATTAATTTATTCATATAAATATCATTTAATAATCATCTAAATAAATATTTCCTTTTTATGCATAATTTACTCCTATTTTAAAATAATGGATAATCATAAAAGATAAAAATGGATTATTTTTTATAAAAATACCTGCTGCAAACACATATAGATGTGTAAATAAATATAAAAATCTCTTAAAGAATGTATTTATTTATTCACCAATTACTGTCACTTCTATTTTCCTTAATCTACCTGAAACGTCTGATTCTATAAAAAAAAGATACTGCCATGTTCCCCTGACCACTCTACCCTTTCTTACTGGCATTGTTTTATCTGGAGGCAGTAACATGGATCTTAAATGTGAATACGCGTTACCACCATGCTTCCAACCTTCTTTTGGGATAATATTGTCCAGTAATTCACTGATATCTTCACTTAAATTACTTTCAAGCTCTGTTAAGGCAAAGACTGCAGTTGCATGTGGAGCAAAAATATGCACAATGCCGTCTTTTATTTTTGATTCCTTAACAACACCCTCTATTTTGTGGGTTAAATCCACAATTTCTCCGGTTTTTTCTGTTTCTATATACAATGTTTTTGTATATATCATAAAAACACCATTATAAGATAAATTTACTGGCTAATAAGCTGAATTCACTTTAAGATAATTCATAATATATATTGAAATAAATTTAATGAGTATTAATTTTCCTTATTTTTAGACCGGATTTCATTGAGGGCTTCTTCTATGCGCAGTCTAACATACCACCTTTTATCTTTTAAGGCTTCATTTAATGGTTCAACTGCTTTTATGCTACCTATTTTGCCAAGTGCTTCTGCAGCATGTTTTTTAATACTGATATCCCCATCCTTAAGTGATTCAATAAGGGGTGGAATGGCTTCTTCATCTCCAATCCTTCCCAGAGCTTCTATTACATTGCCGCGGAAATTAACATCTTCTTCCTTTAATAATGGGATCAAGAAGTTAACAGCTTTATAATCACCTATTTTACCCAGTGCTAAGACAGAATTATTTCGAATTTTTTCATCATTCAATGACCTGACCAGGGGATCAACTGCCTCAACGTCCCCAATCTCGCCAAGGGATATTGCAGCATGCATCCTCACAAACCAATTATCATCATTAAGCAGTGGAATTATAAATTGAGTTGCTTTTTTATTTCCAATTTTACCAAGTGCAGATGTTGAATTCCATCTAACATCGCTGTTTTCATCATCTAAAGCTTCTATTAAAGGATCAATTAGTGATTCATCCCTGATCCTTGTAAATGCGTTTTCTGCTTCAGATCGTACATTCACATCGTCGTTTTTAAGAGCGTTGATGAGTCCCTGAATATCCTTATCCCTTTCCAGCTTTCTTATATTGGGCCTTGAAATACCATCAAAAATCCCCATAGTTACACCGTTTTTTCTAACTAATAATAATATATCCAGAAAATATTTAAATCTTTCTTTAAAAAGGGATTTAAAAAGTTAATTAGAAAAAATAAGCATTATTTTTGGAAAAATCATTCTGAATGATTACTGAATAAAATTTCGGTAAATTATATCCCTAATAAACAAGAGATAGAAGTCTGAAGGCTATGCCTCCCAGAATGATTGCAGTGGTGAAGTTTGCAGCGGTAATTACACCGGCAGATTTCCATCCGAATTCCCTTGCTAAAACTGCTATAGTTGAAGCACATGGAAGATAGAGCATCGCTACAAGTGCAAGAACTATAAACTGAACTGGTGTTAGAAAAAGCGCTAAATTTGTGCCGTAAAAAGCAACCAGCATTAAAAGAATAAATTCTTTTCTAACAGCACCGAATATAAGGAGCACTCCTGCTACAACTGGAAGTCCGAGCCACCATACTGTTAATGGAGCTAAAGCGTTACTTATTGGCTCAAGAACTCCTATAACATAAAGAACCTGAACAAATGCAGTTCCAAAAATATAGATGGGTAAAACTAAATATATGAGAGATTTTGTTCTGGACCATGTTTGTTTGGCGATTATGTGGAGTTTTGGAAGTTTAAAGGTATGCATTTCCATTATCAGCCCTGTAGATTCTCCAGGAACTATTTTTAAAGCTATTCTACCCAGGGCAAATATGATAAGGAGATCTATAACATAAAGCGCCAGTGCCCACCATACATTGACAAAAACGGCTACTAAGCCAAGTATTACTATAGTTCTTGCTGCACAGGGAGCAAATGTTATTGCAAAAGCTGCAAGCAGCCTTTCTCTTCGTGTTTCAAGAATTCTTGTGCTGTCAATTGCAGGGACATTGCATCCATAACCTAAAATAAGGGGTATCAGTGCTTTTCCATGCAGTCCTATTTTATGCATGGCCGTATCCATCATAAAGGCCACTCTGGTTAAAATCCCTGAATTTTCAATTGCAGAAAGCATTAGATAAAAAGGAATTACAAAAGGTATTATCAGAGTTATTCCTGCAACTAATCCTCCAATTGCGCCGTTCCATATTATAGCCACTAATGGTCCACTTATTTGAGGATCTACAGGTTGAAAAAAGCCAAATGCCTCTGTAAGCAGGCTTGAAAAGAAATTCCCAACCACAAATGTCCACAGAAGCAGTCCACCTATAACAGAGGCTGAAATAAGGTAGCCCCAGACTTTATCTGTTGCCAGTCTGTCCAGTCTTTCCGAAAAAGTTGTCTTAATTTCACTTTGAACCTGCGCCCCAGCGGTGATCATATTGGCGAGAGCATATCTTTCTGATGCAATAATTGAAAATATAGGTTCATTATGTATCTCTTCTATCTCCCTTGCTAATTGGCGGGATTTTTGAACAACCTCTTCAGAAGTATTTACAACTAATTTAATAATTTCAGGATCGTTTTCAAGTAACTTAATTGAAATCCAGCGGTAGGGATATTTTAAATCCAGCTTTTTTGACGCCATTAAACTGGATAGAATTTTCAATCTATTTTCAACTTCATGACCATATTCAATCCTGTTCCTACCTGATTTAATTTTATTTTCCGCATAGTTTACTGCAGTTTCCATTAATTCATGTAATCCCTCACCTCTTACAGCAACTGTAGCCACTACAGGAACTCCAAGGGCTGCCTGAAGTTTATCTGTATCAATTAAAATTCCCTTCTGCATTGCTATATCAATCTGGTTTACGCAAACAATTAAAGGTACTTCCATTTCTATTAACTGCATGGTAAAAAAAAGATTCCTCTCCAAAACAGCAGCATCAACAACGTTTACCACAATATCGGGTTTTTCCAGGGCTATGTATTCTCTGGAAACAATTTCTTCCATCGAAAAAGTAGAAAAAGAATAAATTCCAGGTAAATCTATTATATTAATGTTATAACCATTGAAATAGAGTTTTCCCTCGGCTCTTTCTATTGTTTTGCCAGGCCAGTTTCCCACAATTTGATTTGAGCCGGTTAATTCGTTAAAAATTACACTCTTACCCACATTAGCGTTTCCTGCAAGTGCAATGGTTAGATTCTTTAAATTTTTATTTTTTTCCATCTTTCGCTGACCTGTGTTTATGTCCATTACTTTTCATTGATTATGAGCATTATTTTTAAATTTTTTAACCAAAATCAGCAACCCTCACCATCAACAGCCTCAACAAAGACGTTTGATGCTATATCATGTCCCAGTGCAAGTTTTGAACCTCTTACTGCCACTTCTACAGGTCCACATAGCGGGGCAACTTTCAGCACGCTTATAATAGCTCCAATTGTTATGCCCATGTCTAAAAGCCTTCGAATAACCTTATAGTCTCCCCGTATAAAACTGACCTTACCCTTATTATGTTCTTTAAGGTCAACTATTGAAACAAGATTTTGGTTACGTTTCCCCACTTCTTCCAGGTCCTCTTCTTTCTGCATTAAACACTCTTCACAGCTTGTAAACTTTAAATCACATTCAGGAATCACGTTATCACCTGGACATTTACTGGGTAGTTCAAGAAGATGGCAGAGTGCTCTTTCTGCATCATCGGAAAGGGTATGTTCCATTTCGCATGCTTGCTGGTGAATTTTATCCTTTTTAATTTTCAAAACATCACATAAGAATCTTTCCAGTAATCTATGTTTCCTGGTAATTTTTTTTGCAACTTTTATACCATTATCTGTTAATACTGCACCTTTGTAAGGAGAATATTCTACATAACCTATTTCTGCCAGTTTTTTAAGCATTTGAGTAACACTTGCCGGCGATATTTTTAAACTTTCTGATATCCTGGATGTGCTAACCCTTTGCCCCTGTGTGCTGAGCTTGTAAAGGATTTCAAGGTATTCCTCAATATTTTCGCTAAGTGTTAAACCATCTCTCATTAGATTCACCTAAATTTTATATAGTTATAGTTATTGGGAGGTGCATATAAACTTTGGGCATGCCTAAAAATTTTTATTTTTAGAAAATCATATAAGGAGGAGTGAGAATAGTTCTAAATGATTAAGCTTAGGAAGAAATAAAATGGCTAAATATACTATAGGCGAATCTATAATCATCAGTGTTATAATAGGAACAATCCTTTTATATCTGCTGGGGATGAGTGGTATATTTTCTCTGATTGTTATGGGCTTTGTGGCCACTTATCTTACAGTTGAGAGTCAGAGAAGTTATAAAGTAGGAGGTATTGCTGGAGGATTTCTGGGCATTATACTCTTTGTATTCAGTTTTCTAACACCTCCCGATCTGCCCTATGAACTTGGTTTCAACGCCAGTTTTGCAATTGGCGGTATTTTAACTCTTGCTCTTGGATTAATAGTTTCACTGTCTATTTGCTATATATTTGGCTCTCTTGGAGGATTAATTGCAATGAAAATCCTTAAAAAAAGAGTTAAAACCACGAAATATAAAAAACCCTTTAAGCAAAGAAGATTTAAAAATAATAAACCAAAAAAAGTTAGAAATAGCCTTCAAAGGACTTATAAATAATTATTATTTAGGAAAAGATATGAAAAAAAAAGATGTAATTGTTGTGGGATCTGGAGCTGGTGGAGCAACTGTTGCAAAGGAGCTGGCTAAATCAGGATTTAAGGTTACAGTTCTGGAAAAAGGGCCAACTGTAAAAATGAAAAAGGCTCATGAACATTACGAAATAATAAATACAGGAGTAGAAATTTCACAGACAGTTTGCATTGGCGGAACCAGTGCAGTTACTATAGGTAATGCAGTTCGAACCTGTGAAAAATACTTAAAAAAGATAGGAATAAATCTTGAAGAGGAATTTAAAGAAATAGAGAATGAATTAAGCGTTCAAACACTTCCAGATTCTCATTTTGGAAAAGGAACCACGATGCTCATGGATGCGGCAGAATCTCTTGGATTCCATATGGAAAAAATGCCCAAATTCATAAATCCAGAGAAGTGTGAACCCTGTGGTAAATGTGCATTTGGATGTTCTAAAAATGCTAAATGGACAACTGAAGTATTTATAGAGGAAGCAAAACAATATGGAACTATTGTTATTGATAACACTCCAGTTACTCACATTTTAATAGAAAATAGTAAAGTAACAGGGGTGAAATGCCATAATAAAATTTTTAGATCGGATATTGTCATTCTGTCTGCTGGAGCCATCCAAACTCCCCGATTACTTCAAAAAATCGGAATAAGAGCTGGAAAAAATCTGTTTGTTGATACATTTGTTACTGTTGGAGGTATAATTAAAAAAATAAAATTTAACAAGGAATTAATGATGAATTCTGTCATTAAGCTGGATAATATAGTTATAGCCCCTCATTTTTCAGGTCTTCTTGTAGAAAAACTTAAGGACTTTAAAGCTCGTAAAAAAGACATAATTGGATTGATGGTTAAAATAGCAGACGAGTCAACAGGTGAAGTTACTCCAGATGAGGTAATAAAATTCAACACCGCAAATGATGTTGAGCTTTTAGCAAAGGGTTCTGCCATTGCTGGAGCAATTTTGACGCATGCAGGCGTTGAACCAAAAACTCTTGTTTCTACATATGCAAGAGGTGCCCATCCAGGAGGTACTGCTGCAATTGGAGATGTAGTAGATAAAAATCTGGAAACCGAGATCAAAGGACTTTACGTTGCTGATGCAAGTATTTTTCCTGAAGCTCCCGGAGCTCCACCGGTTCTTACAATCCTTGCACTTGCTAAAAGGCTTGGAAAACATATATCCAGTGAATATGAAAACTCATGAAATAATCTTTTGAAGATAATTAAATTGTTTATCAAAATTTATAGCTAAATTACAGCTTGTAGGTAAATAATGCCACTGGTTAAAACAGATTCGAAAAGAAAATCTAAAGAGCATAAAAAGGTCATTTTTAACGGTGTTCACGAAGCTCTGGTGGAATTAATTAAAATCCTTGATTACGATAGATTCCAAATAATATATGAGCATGGTGAGGACAATTTTAATATCCATCAGAAAAAAACAGATTAAGTGACCATGATCTAATATCAATTTTAAGGGAAGGACTAATAAGGCTAAAAAGTTCTTCATCCGACTATAATAAACAATTTAGCTAAAAATCCGGGTGTAAATAAAGATGATATAACAATAGTTTAACTGGAGCCCGCTTTAGAAAAATTGGTGTGTTAGAGATGAAAACACAGCAAATGAAGTTGATCTTAAAATTCAACATAAAAGTTTAGTTTTTTCTAAAAAATACGCCTTTAAAAATGTAATGGGAATAAAAAAAGATTTGAATATGAAGTCAGTGCTTTTGTGGTTAATATCGTTTTATCCTCCCTAACCATTTATGGAAATTATGGATATTAATAGATGATAACGCTGCGATAACTATTAAGATAATGATTTAAGCCCTCATATCCATAATACGGTCATGGAAATCTAAATTTTTCCATTTTATTCCCAACATCTCAGCCTGCTGAAGGAGTGCATCCATTGCATTTTCGTTTCCTTTAACCAGTATTATTTCTTCGCCTGCTTCCCTGTATTCTGCAAAGGCAATTGTATTATAGAAAATTTCCTTTTTGATTTCGTTGCTTATGTTATTTAGAAGCACTTTCCCAACGTTCAGACTTGGATCCCCTTCTTTAAGGTATTTTATTTCCACAGACACTTTTCTTTTTAGGCTGAACAGCCTGTTTAAAAACATCTGCTCTTCTTCGCTGCTATCTACTTCTTTACTCCTTAAGAGATTTATAAATATGTCTAACAACTCAGGTAGACAGTTTTCATTTTCCATTTCACCGCCTCTTCAATTTTCAATTATTATTCGATGTTGCTTGGTTTTTATTACCTAAAACCTTGAAACATCTGTTATTGAATTGATATAACACATATTTAAACGTATCATTTTTTTTTAAAAATAAAGGAATTAGAGAGATAATTTTGAAAATATACGATTACAAAAAATTTTAAATTAATCCATTTATCAAAATAATCTTTTATAACAATAATGAACCTAATTAAATCTATTAATACAAATTTAAAGCTATTATATTTCAAAAAAAAATTTTAATTATTTATAATGTTTAATTTCAAAGAAAAGAAAGTAAATACTATCTTTATTTAATACAAAATAATAATATGCATTAAAATCGCCAGATAGCATTTATTTTGAATTTTTATATTTATTTAAGGCATGTAAAATATTAACAACCTTTATAATTGGTTGAAAACACTTTACTGATATGCCCTATACCTGCAGAACTCTTCTATCATACACCTCATTGATCACATCTGTAAGTTCAACATATATTGTGCTTCCCCTGGTAAATATTCCTTCATATCCCACTATTATAGTTATAGTTTTGATACCTGTGATAATCCCCTGAAGCTTGGGGGAATAACAATATAGCCAGGGCTAAGAATGATTATTAAGTGTTGTAATAAGCATTGAGTGTAAAAACATTTTCACATGAATAAATAGGCTGCTATTGAAGCCGGATCAGTGGTCATTTAAAAACTGAAATATTGTTGGTAATTACTGGTAGTACGAAAGACACGATAAATCTATATGAATGAACGCAGTTTGCAAAAAATGTAACTTTTTTTTATATTCAACGATGCTGCATTACCTGGGCTGTTCCACAATAGAATATTCCTATAGCCAGTATCCTGTTTAATTCATAAAAAAAAACCCGTATTATAAAATTTAAAATGACTTCGACTGTTAAAAGCAATAAGTCCTAAAGGTGATGGATTTACCATTATATTAATTATTTCTTTCATCTACTGTAAAATAAAAAGATTAAACTAAAAATATCAACATTGATATAGAGTTGATTTTAAGGTTTATTACTATCAATCCTAATGCATTTAAATTGTTAAGAATTTTAAAAAAAAATGGTTATAAAATAGTCAAAGAGCTACTTTCATCTAACTAAACCTTTTTATCAGGTTTAATCATCAAGTATCTCTACAACCATTTCTAAACTAAATCTGAATTTATGGTAATTATACCTATATCTCGTCAGAAGGTGTGTGCACTTTACGCATGAATTCATCTGTATCTGGAGGTATCTGACCATCTAACCTGGATACAATATATATGGTTATGAAAGCTAGTGGTACTGTTATTATCGCCGGATTTGACAGATTATGGAGTCCAAGAAGGTTAGTAGCAATTATTGCTGTGGATGATATCATACCAATTATAAGTCCAACAAGAGCACCTTTTTCAGTGGTTCCTCTCCACCAGGTACCCATAATAAGCACTGGGAAGAATGTACTCGCAGCTATAGAAAATGCTAATCCAACAAGGAACGCTACATTGAATCCTTTAAATATTATCCCTGTTAATATCGAGAACAAACCTACCATTGCAGCCGATATTTTTGCAACCAGGATCTGTTTTTCCTCTGAAGCCTGTGGATTAACAAGATTTGTGTAGAAATCATGGGCTATGGCACCGGTGGTAGCAATGATCAATCCCACAACAGTTGAAAGAATTGCTGCAAATGCACCTGCAATTACGATTCCCAGTAATGGTTCACCTGCCAGATATTCTGCCAAAAGAGGAAGAGCTGTATTTATGCCCCCTGCATCACCTAAGAATATTCTAGCCCCAAAACCGGCAATTGGTGCCATCAAGTAGAAGGTCCCAATTATAAGTAATGTGCCAACGGTGGTCCACCTTGCAGCTTTACCTGATGGATTGGTATAATATCGTATCAATACGTGGGGGAGACCCGCTGTACCAAGGACCAGTCCGAGTATCAGCGAAAAACTGTTTTGGAAGTTTAGCCAGTTACCAGGGTTTTCATAAATTCCCACCTGGCCAAGTAAATTATTGTAACTGAATCCAAATACTCGAAGTGTAAGTGCTATAATGACAAACATAGCTGTCCATAGAATCACACACTGAATAATCTGGTTATATGTAGTAGCCCTCATACCACCAACTACCACATAAATCGTCATTAGAAGACCTGCAATTATAACTGCCGTTGTATAATCCCAGCCTAATAGAACAACAAGAATATCTCCTACGCCAACCATCTGTGGAACTATGTAAAATACCGATATCAAAATTGTACCTATAAGCGCAGCGAGTCTCATTTTTTTCGAATGAAACCTACCTGATACAAAATCAGCTACAGTGTACGCTCCAAACCGTCGTATAGGACTTGCGAGGAAGAGTAATAGCAATACCCAGCCACCAAAGAAGCCTACAGAATACCAGATACCATCATATCCATAAAGCCAAACCAGTCCAGCTATACCCAAAAAGGTTGCAGCACTCATATAATCTCCAGATAATGCAAATGCATTTTGAACTGCACTAATACCCCTTCCAGCTACATAAAAGTCTGCGGTTGTTCTGGTAAATCTTCTTGAGAATATGGTGACACCTATACTAATGAACACTATCAGTAGGACAAGAGCTATAGCTACAGGATTATCTGTCATTATATTCTTCCTCCCTTTTATCAGTTTTTAAGGTGTAATACAAAGGTATTATCCAGCCTATTATAAATATAAGAATGGCTGTGTAGATGTATGTCACTGTAAAATTTCCATAAACATCGGTTAACATGAAATTTTTAGCAAACTCGTTCAATATAGGGATCATTAATACCATTATAAGGAAAATAATTCCTAATGAAACGCTTAATTTGAAATTAGTTGCAATTAATTCACCAGTATCTATATCCATATCTTTTTTATTTTTCATGATCTCACCTTAAATTACTTTATTACCATTACAGGAACATGTGCAGCTTTCACAACCATTTCAGCGACGCTTCCGATTGCTATTCTTTTTAGACCAGTTCTTCCGGTTGTTCCAATCACTATTAAATCTACTTTTTCCTCCTCGGCAGTGCATATAATTTCTTTAGGTGCACTCCCTTGTTTTAATACAGGTTTTACATCGATTCCATTCTTCTTACCATACCATTGTGCAACTTGAAGTCCAGATGCTGAATGTTTCACTCCTTCAAATAGCTCCTCTTCATATTTCTCTTCTAGCAGCAGAGCGAATTGTTCATCAACATATACGGCTATTAAATCAGCTTTTAAAATTTTCGCAAGCCCAACTGCATATATTGTTGCTTCAATGGAGGGTGAGGAGCCATCTGTAGCTAACAAAATTTTCTTCACATCTAAATCTATTTTTTTTGTATCTTCTTCAGACATTTCCTCTGCTTTTTTGTCTATTGTAGATTTCATCTATCTTCACCATTAGTTATCTATACATAGTTCGCTCAAAATCTCAACCTAACTTTTTTGATCACTCTTCAAGTGTAGATGTGTCTCCTAAATCTTCTCCTAATTCTCTTGCTCTCAGCACCCTCCTCATTATTTTTCCACTTCTTGTTTTTGGAAGAGAATCAACCTGTTTAATTGCTCCTAAAACAGCTACAGGCCCTAATTCATGCCTTACATGCTTTTTAAGCTCTTCAATTAATTTTGTATCAAGATTGTAACCTTCTCTTAGAATTAAGAAGGCTTTAATGACTTCACCCTTAATTGGATCTGATTTACCAATTACAGCTGCTTCTGCAACTGCTGGGTGACTCACAAACGCTGATTCAACCTCAGATGTTCCGATTCTGTGTCCGGCTATTTTTAAGACATCGTCTGATCGTCCCTGAATCCAGAAGTAGCCATCTTCATCCTTTCTGGCTATGTCTCCGGCTGCATAAACGCATCCTGGTATTTCTTTCCAGTAGGTGTTGATGTATCTATCCTCATCTTTGTACAGAGTTCTTAGCATGGACGGCCACGGATTTTTAATCACTAGATGTCCTCCTTTTCCAAGAGGGACAGGTTTTCCATCTCTATCAACAACATCTGCTTCTATACCCGGTAGTGATCTTGTAGCTGAACCAGGTTTAAGTGGAGTGACAGGCAATGGTGAGATCATGTACGATCCAGTTTCTGTTTGCCACCAGGTGTCCATTATGGGGCATTGCTCTCTTCCAATGTTTTTATGGTACCAGATCCATGCCTCTGGATTTATTGGTTCTCCAACGGTTCCAAGGATTTTAAGTGACGAAAGGTTGTACTTTTTTGGATATTTTTTTCCATATCTCATAAGATGTCTTATGGCTGTCGGTGCAGTATAGAACTTGGTTACTCCATACTTTTCCACTATATTCCACCATGCACCAGGATCTGGATAATCAGGAGCACCTTCATAAACCAGAGTGGTTGAACCTAATAACAGTGGTCCGTAGATAACATAGCTATGGCCTGTAATCCAGCCAACGTCTGCAGTGCACCACCAGAGATCTCCATCGTGAATGTTAAAAACATTCCTGAGGGTTGTTGCAACACCTACCATGTATCCGGCAGTTGTATGTACAACTCCCTTTGGTTTTCCAGTACTTCCAGAGGTATATAACAGAAACAGGGTATCTTCAGCATCCATTTCTTCTGCTTCAAATTCAGCTGGTTCTCCCTCCATGAGTGTGTCAAAGAAAACCTCTTTTCCACTTAAATCAGAAGTTTGGATGGATGTTCCAGTGTGTTTTACCACAATTACAGTTTCAACTGATGAACATTGTAACATTGCCTCGTCAGCAACATTTTTTAGGTCTATTACTTTACCTCTCCTATAGGTTCCATCAGATGTTATTAAGATTTTAGCTTCTGCATCATTCACCCTTTCTACAAGTGCCATTACACTTAATCCTGAGTAAACTACAGAGTGTATTGCTCCTAATTTTGTACATGCCAGTAACGAAATAATGAGTTCAGGACACATAGGAAGATATACAGAAACCTTATCTCCTTTTTTGACTCCTAAATTCTTAAGAGCGTTTGCAAATTTATTTACTTTTCTGTACAACTCATAATAAGTCAGTTTTTCTTCTTCTCCTCTTTCATTAACGTATAAAATTGCCACCTGGTTTCGCTTATCTGTTTCAATCCATCTATCAACAGCATTGTATGCTAAATTAATCTTACCTCCAACGTACCATTTAAAGAATGGTTTATTGCTGTCATCAAGTGTTTTTTCTGGTTTTTTAAACCATGTAAACTGCTCGGCTTTATCGGCCCAGTAATTTACATAATCTTTTCCTTTTTCTATTTCTTCTTCCCAATCCTTTATAATAGCTTTTCCAAGTATTATTTCATTTGGTTTGAAAATCCTCTTTTCTTTAAGCAGGACATCCGTGTCATCTACCATTTTTCTCCCGCCATTTTAGTTTTTTTTTCCAATTAATTGCTTTTTTCAATTAATTGCTAAATTCTAAGTTTTTTTTAGTATATATATTTTACCATATTAATCATGATAAATATTGATTAATCATTATAAACCTATTTATAATTCATAAAAATCAGTTAAAGTGTTGTTTAAGAACCAATAAATTGAAAATAAGTTATATTAAATTGTTATAAGAAATGAGAAAAAGGATTTTCAGGATTATTCATTCCATCCTCCAGAAGATTTAAAGGCATCTTCATAACCTTTTTTGAATCCTCTTTGGTATCCTTTTCTATATGAATTTATACCTGATTTTTCTTTTAACTCCTCAAAAAATTCTTTTTTAGCATCTTCAAATCCTTTTTCATAAGGAGTTTTTTCTTTTGGGGTAGAATATAGAACGTTAAGAAAATAAGGATTCGTAAATATCTGAGAAGTCTTTTCTTCATTCGTAGATTTTGAAAAGATTTTATCAGATTCATATAATTTTAATACATTTTTTGACTCAATACCAATTTCAGCAGTCATAATATCCTTAGAGTCGCTAATAGAATCTACTTTTATAAACGATTTTTTATCTTTGTAAGATCGGCTATTTGGATCAGAATCATCGTTAAAGGCCCTGTTTAAAATCATGCCTGGGAATGGATCCCCTAAATCTCCTTCCCAATCCTTGGGAGGTTTATCTACAGGTTTTGTCCTCTTAATCAATTCTGTCATATCACGTTGAAGTTCATCTTTACCATCAGATTGTTTCAATGTAAGAAAAAAGCAATCTGGATTGGAGTTGGGTAGTTTTTTATCTATACATGCGTTTTCATTTACATACCAAATTAACAACCCACCACCAGGTAAATATTTATCAAATCCCTTCTGTTGACGGTTTTCCAACAGGAAATATTCTTTTCCACCTGAACCTTCTATATCTAACCTATAAATAATTTTAGCATCAATTATAGCTGGTATTTCATAATTTTGAGGTTTTTTATTCAGTAATTCTGGTTCAATCCATCCTAAATGAATTTTACACCAGGCACTGGGATGAGAAGGTGTTCTGCCTTCATTTATAAAATGACCCATACCCATTAAACACCAGCCTCCAACCACCGTGGAATAATTCTCTAAATAAAGGTCTGGTAATCCCAAAAAGTGAGCAACTTCATGACAGTAACATCCTAAATTATCAATGGGAAGTTCAGGTATTAAACAATACTGATCAGCTAATATTCCTTCTTGTAATTCAATAGGTTTTAATAATCTGTCTTTGTGGGGCCTTATAAAGCTTATATCATGTTTTGTATCCATCCCTGAACCAGCATAAATAACTATTAAAATTTCGATCTTTCCATCTTTAGCATAAGGAGAAAAGTCTATTTTACCACTATTTTTAGCATTTAAAATTGTCTCTTCAGCTAATTTTTGAGCATTAGGGAAATATTTACTGTCCATATTGTCAGAATATTCAAATCTATTGTTTGATGAAGTGTACCATTTATCATTGACGTGTCCAATAATGTCCAGTTGATTCCATGAAGCCTCCAAATAATAATCTCTCATACTGTAATTGGAACCTTTACTAAAAAGCAAATCTCTAAACTTTTCAGGTTTATAAGTATGTTTTTTGTCTTTAAATTCTGCTAAAAGTACCAAAGCATTTTTAGTTCCAACTACTGGATCATGTCTTCTACAGGGGCCAGAAGAAGAAGGGACATTTTTTAAAGATCCATAAGTAGAGATAATTTGTTCTTTACGCTCTTCTATACTTTTTTGCTGTTTTTTCCATCTATTCTGGAGTGCATTAAAGGTCTTAAGATCCAATCCTCCTCTATATGAAAACTCCTTTGGATCTATCCCCTTCTGGAGCATCTTCTTAGTTTTTCTTATTTTTTTATAGATTGAAGGATGAAGATGTCTTTCCATAGAATTCTCACCAGTATCTTTTAAAAACAAACTATTAAATCAGTGCAACCAGATTCCTTAATCAGTTTCTTTTAAAAAATTCATCTTTTTTTTTATCTAATGGTGATATTATGAATTTATTCCTATTTAAACCGTGATAGTGCTTACCAAAAAATATAACTATAATGATGTAAAATATGAAATATCATAATAAAGAGGGGGGGTTAAATGACAACTGGTGAAGAAAAATCTGAAAAATCCAGAAAGGAAGCATATGATGAAGGATATGAGGCTGCTAAAAAGGATTTTACGGATATAAAAGACAAATGCATAGAATTCTATACCGATGGATATAAAGATGGATTTAAGGATGGTTACAAAGCAGCGGTTGATGAATTAATTAAACGGATGCCGCCTGAAACCAGACAGAGAATTATTGAAGAAAGTGCTGAAAAACAATGGCCTCCCTGGTGGTAATTTAAGTATTATGTTATAAAAACAGCTTTTCATTATTATAATTCACCTATTATCAATTATTTTATTTGTTAACACAGATTAGATGGGGGAGTTAAAATTGAAAATATATCCTTTATCCAAAAGTTTAAAAGTAGTTTTTATTTTCTTATTAATGTATCCACTGATTTTCTCTTCCATCAATATTATTTCTGCCCAGGGCAATAATAGTATCTTGTTTGATGAATCCAGCCCTAATTTTGGAAAATTTAATGCCATACATAATATTGGAACTTATGGATCATCGAGCTTTGCTAATCTACTCACAGAAAACGGTTATAGCGTTTCATCCATGAAAGATAGGCCCATTACCCCTGAAAAACTGAAAGAACATGATGTTTTAATTATTATAAATCAATGGCGTAACTATACAGATGATGAAATTAAAATTATAAAAGAATTTGTTAATAATGGTGGTGGATTATTAATAGTGGGAAGTAATTGGGGAGATGTAGATGGGGATCAGAATTTTGGAGTTAATAAAATAGCCAGAAGTTTTGGAGTATCCTTTGCAAATAATGAAATAGTAACCAATGATCAAAATTACGTATTTTTTGTTAATGTTATAGAAATAAACAAATTCGAACCAAGCCCAATTACTGCAAACATTAAAAATTTCTATTATATGATGGCCACTTATATAAAAGATCCCGGACCCTCCAAAGTAATTGCCTATACAGATTCTTATACATGGGGTGATCAAGGTTACACCACTTCAGAAGGAGTCACTATGAGTAATTATAAAAAGGATTCCAATGAAAGAAGTGGTCCTCTTCCTGTTATTTCCCAAATGCAATATGGTAAAGGAAAAATAGTTTTCATAGGTTCTTCTTATTCCTTTATTAATTCAATAATATACCGGTCAGATGGATGGAAACTGGAATTAAACACTGTTAACTGGTTGGCTAACAATCCAGTACCAACAAGCTATAAGCCTGCTGATTCAGTTTCTATAAATATGTTAGGATATCAAATTTTGGGGATGATCCTATTTTCAGTTATTGTATTTTCTGGATTAGCTTTTAAATTAAGAAAAGATAGAAGATCAGAAGGATTTCATGAAATAAAAACAATAAAAAATTGGAAATTCAATGCTTTAATAATATTAAATGTATTTTTTGCAATTTTAGCTGGTATCCTTTTTATTCCAATCAATTTTTTCCTATATGACATTACAGTATATTCTCTCTATGATCCTAATTTAGGTTACACCCTAATAATTACTGGAGCCTTATTTTTGCTTTTTATGGGAGTGATATTATTTAATCTTATAGCAAGACAGAGACTGCTAATAAATTATTCCTACTTTAATATTGTCATTTTACTCCTATTTGCTGGGTTTACAGAGATTTTAGGAGATATTTTCGGCTCCTATTTAATGCCAGTATTTACCTTGGGCAGCCTGATTCTTTTAATTCCTTTGGCCTTAAATTCATGGTTCTACAGGGGTTATGGTCAGGACCTGATTGTAGAAGGTAAAGAATTTAACAGACTGGAAAAGTTATCAGCTAAATCACTGCCATTTGAGCTTCAACCATTTTATACAGATGCTGTCTATATTGGGGAAGGAGGATTTGGAAGGGTTTTCAAAGCAATAAATAAAGAAGGTGAACATGTAGCACTGAAAATACCAAAGACCTTTGATAAAAGAGCTGAAAGTACTTTTATCACTGAGGTATCACATTGGAGCAAGTTAAATCATCCTCACATTGTAAAACTAAATGAATATAAGATTCTCCCTATTCCTTATATCGAAACAGAATTTTGCGAAGAAAGAGTTGAAAAAGGAATGAAAACTCTAGAAGAGGCCGTTTCAATAGTATATGGGGCAGCTAAAGGATTAGAATACGCCCATAATAAAAATATTATTCATGGCGACGTTAAAATATCCAATATCCTGATAAAAAATGGAGTTTATAAAATTTCTGATTGGGGTTTAAGTAAACTAAAAATTGGTGAATCTGTAACATTATCAGGTGCTACGCCCCAATATGCTGCTCCAGAGCAGATTTCTCGTGAATTTGGTAAAGCTGATGAAAGAACAGACATTTATCAACTGGGTACTGTTTTTTATGAACTTTTAACCGGACGATTACCCTTTGAAGGAGATATATCCCATATTTATAATTCTATTCTCACCAATCAGCCTTTAGATCCTGCAAAAATAAATTCCAATGCAAAACCAGTTAATGATATCATCATGAAGTGTCTAAATAAAAACAAAGAAGATAGATATTCTAATATGGGTGAATTAATCAAAGAACTGGAAAAATACAAGCCTGAAGATGAAACCAGAATCTTCGACAATAACTGATTTAGTGGGGGAGGAGGTTAATTGGGGATAAACCTTAATAAAGGAGTAATTATAGGAATCATTAGTGGAATAGCTGCTTTAATTATTTTTCTAATTCTTCTACATGCTGGTTCTGATTTTGATCAGCGATTAATCGATCAGGTTGATAGTGGAGAACCTGCAAATAGGCTAATCCCTCAAATTGAAAAAGAAACCCAAAAAATGCAAATGAAATCTAGAAAGAGATTATTATCCTATGTATTAAATAAAGATTATCTTTCCAAGAATGATTCTCAAACTTATGCACAATTTTACAAAGATGATATGAAAATGATTTCCAAATACGGTAGTACGAGAAAAAAATTTGCTGCAAGGGAGATAACTAAAGAACAGTTTATAAATGACATTAAAGAACCCAAAGCCTATATGGAAATATGGGTGTAATGATTAACTGGTTTTAGATTAAATAAAGCTATGATTCTAATGTGATAAAATGGAAATATTTACTGAAGTTGGAGGAAGAGCTGGAATTGATTGTGGTGGTTTCTGTGAATTTTGTTTTTACAAAAATGTTGATTTTAACAATTTAAAACCAATTGGATGTAAAAATTGTAATATTAACCAAATCGGATGTGAATATTGCCAAACTATTATACATAGGGTGTCTGTTCCTTTTATACCCCTTTCATACTATTTAGAAAGACTTAAAGAAAAAATGAATGAAGTAAATGTTGATTCATTAAATAAAGATATCAAGTTAATTGTTGCTGGGGGTGCAGATGTTTTAAATTACCCCTATTTAAATGAAATTATTACAACAATAAAAGAAGTTCCAATCTTATTGCATCTGGGTTATACCAGTGGTAAGCCTATTAAGAATAAAAATATTGCTGAGAAGGTCATTTCCTCAGGAGTTGATATGATAAGCTTTTCTGTTTTCTCAACTGATCCTGAAATGAGAAGAAAGTGGATGCATGATGAAACTTCAGAAGAATCTATAAAAGGCCTTAAAATGTTTTGTGAAAACATTGATCTTAACGCTTCAGCAGTAGTTATTCCAGGTGTCAATGATAAGGAGCAAATCTTTGAGACCTGTGTTGATCTGGAAGAATGGGGAGCAAAATCACTCACATTAAGACGATTTGCTAATTTCAAGAACCAAGGATTAATATTAAACAATAAACCTATAATAAAAGGCTTGAATACTCATTCATATAAAGAATTTAAGGAATTAGTCCAGATGATAGATAACGAATTTTCTTTTAAAGTTTTCGGTTATCCAATTTATGACCCCAAAAATGAAAGCCCATTTATTATTACAAAATCAGAAAACAAGCACTATCTGGATAAATTAGGGGTAATTAAGGCTGAAGCCTCTGTTATTACCAGTGAGTTATCCGCGCCTTATTTAAAGAAGATATTGGAAATAATTGACAGATCTAATTTGATAGATATCATTAGCGTTGATAAAGAAATTGCTGATTTAATCACTCATGAAGATTTAGAATCTGTTAAGCTCAGCAAATTGAAAAGAAAAGTTATAATTCCCGGAGGAGCACTTATTCATGATAAATACTCTGAAAAGCTTTTAAGTAAAGATGGCAAACATAGAAGGATAGTCAGAGGTCCCTATGTCTTATCAAACCCTTATAATGGTGAAGAGTTTGATAACAACAAAGAAGAATTAATAAAATACGAGTTAGATGCTTTTAATGCTTTAATAGACAAAATCAACCATTAAAAAATAAAATTAGAAAGAGATTAAACTCTTTATTTACATCATAGGCGGCATTCCGCCTTCCATTCCTTCCATACCTTCAGGACCTATACCTTTGGAAGCAATCATATCATCTATACGTAGAAGCATTTCTGTAGCTTCTGCTGCAGACAGAATAGCCTGTTTTTTAACTCTTTGCGGTTCAACAACACCTGCTTTGTACATATCAGCAATTCCACCGTTAAGTACATTTAATCCCATGTATAAGGATTTTTCGTGGGCTGCTCTTAAATCCACAAGTGCATCGATGCTGTCCAGTCCAGCGTTTTCAGCGAGTGTTTTTGGAACAATTTCCAGTGCTTCTGCAAACGCTGAAACAGCTAACTGCTCTCTTCCGCTTATGGTGTCAGCGTATTCTTTTAATCCTTTGGATATAGCAATTTCAGGAGCACCCCCACCAGCAACAACCTTTTTATCTTCAACAGTTGCTGTAACTACACCGATAGCATCTTCAACAGCTCTTTCGATTTCTTCAGTTACATGTTTTGTACTTCCCCTTATGATGATTGAAACTGCCTTAGGGTCTCTGCAGTCTTCAACAAAGGTTAAAACCTCGTCGAATATTTTCTTTTCATATACAAGACCTGCTTCACCTAAATCATCAGGTCTGAGGTCGTCAATGTTTGTAACCAGGTTAGCACCTGTAGCTTTTTCAATTCTCTGTATATCAGATTTTTTGACCCTTTTAATTGCATATATGCCGTTTCTACTTAGATAATGCATGGCAAGGTCGTCGATACCCTTCTGACAGAACAATACATTGGCTCCAGTTTCCACGATTTTATCAACCATTTCCTTTATCATCTGTTCTTCCTGTTCAATAAATGCCTGCATCTGTGCAGGGTCAGTTAAACTAATTTTTGCATCAGTTTCAAGGTCTTTTACTTCAAGAGGATATTTTATAAGGGCTATTTTAGCATTTTCAATCTGTTTAGGCATGCTGGAGTCTGATCTGCTCTTATCAATAACAATACCGTTAACTATTTGAGATTCATCTATAGATTCTCCACTGATTCTCTGGATGTTTATATTATCCTTATCAACTTCACCATCTTCTTCAACCTGTATAACAGCATCCACAACCAGCTCAGCAAGTGGTTCTCTTGCTTTTTCAGACCCTTTTCCGGTCATTGCAGTCATAGCCACTTTCATCAATGTATCTCTGTCATCAGCATCAAATGAAATTAAATCAAGAATTTCCTGGGCTTTTTCAGCTGCCTGCCTGTAACCCATGGATACAATAGTTGGATGAACATCCATATCCAGTAATTCTTCTGCTTTTTTGAGTAATTCACCGGCTATAATAACTGCTGTTGTAGTACCGTCACCCACTTCATCTTCCTGGGTCTTGGCAACTTCAACAAGCATTTTAGCAGCAGGATGCTCAATATCCATCTCTTTAAGAATGGTTACGCCATCATTGGTTACAACAATGTCTCCAAGGGAGTCCACGAGCATCTTATCCATTCCTCTTGGACCGAGAGTAGTTCTTATTGTCTCGGCAAGGACTTTACCCGCCATAATATTCATTCTCTGAGCATCTCTACCTAAAAACCTGTTAGTACCTTCTGGAAATATTAATATTGGTTGGTTTCCACCACCTAACTGTGCCACATTATCACCTCGAAAATGTTTCATTTTTTTTCGGAAAATCAAAAGTGCAACATTAAAAAGTATTTTGCTGCATGGAAAAATTTTTAATTTTTCTGGTTGAGAAACGGAGTTAGCAAAATTGAAAGCTTTGCACTCCAAAACCGTAGGTTTTTGAGAGTTTCTCAAACATGCGATATTTTCCGTTTTCGCAAACCACAAAACTACAGAAAACATTTGGTTTCCAGTTTCAAAATCTTAAATTTGAAAACTTTCAGTTTTGTAAGCATAAAAATCACTGATTTTTTGAAAGATTTTCCTCAACCTCTACTTGTGTAATTTATCAGTGGGTTAGAGGTTCTATAAATAATTTTCGTATATTATATTTTAATAAATAGTTTATAAGGAAATCAAAAGCAGCTATACATATTCATTCGTGAATTAAGTTTATTATTACTGTATTCTGCTTAATTAAGGCATAAAAAGAAACCTTAATCTTCTAATTCATATTCAAATTCAAAGAAGGATTCACCGCTAATTTCATCACCAGTTAGATGTTCCATCTCATGTGAAACACCGTAAGCGCTGGATCCGCTAAATTTGAATGGTCCTTTAACTTTCTTAAGAGATATCTTTTTAGTTAAAGGATTTAGGGATGCTATTAATGAATATTCCGCATCAATAGTTATGCTGAATGGTCTTTTAACTATATCCCTCTCTTTTTTATTGCCACATTTTTCCAGTCGATACACCGTTCCCTCCTCGCTTAAAATCACTGGATTTAAAAAGAGTGTAATCTTTTCCAATGTGCATCCTATCTTATTTTCCTCATCATAACGGGTCATTTTTTCTTTTATTGCCATAACTCTTGTAGAATTAAATTTAAGACTCCAGTCCCCTCCAAATTTAATAGAAAACAGTATGGGTAAAAATGCGTCGTTTGAAATATTAAGCTTTTCTATTACTTCTTTTTCCTTTAAATTAAATCTTAATTGTTTTTTAAAATTATCAAATTCACTTATTTTATCACTACCAGATCTTATTGTTTCTTTATGTTCATTTAAATAACAGAACTTATAAAAAATTATTTATTAAAGTATATTAAATTATGAAATTCATTTTTTAATGGATTTTTATCATAGTATCAATAATTAAAGTTAAAACATATATAAAAGATAATGGAAAGGATAAATGTATTTTAAATAATTTATACATGACCATTAAATTAAATAATATTGAATTTAGGCATATTTTGCAGAATAACTGTAAAGAATCATTTTAGTAGAAATTGAGGTTGAGTAAACCATAGGTTTCCAAACCTTTGGAAATCTTCGATTTCCAATGCCCTAACACGAAGTGTTCGACTGCACATAAATATAAAATTTTTGAGGATTATAGAATGCCAGTTATAACCTTTGAATATGAAGATCTATATAAACTGCTGGGTATCCAAATACCACAAGAAGAATTAATAAAACTTCTTCCAATGATTGGAAGCGATATCGATGATTACGACGGTGATGAGATAAAAGTAGAGTTTTTTCCAAACAGACCAGACTATTTAAGCGTAGAAGGTGTGGCCAGAACGTTGAAAGGATTTCTCAATATAGAAAAAGGGCTTCCTGAATACGAAGTGGAAGAATCTAATATTAGCGTAGAAGTAGACAGTGAACTAAAAGATATAAGGCCATTTATTGCATTAGGAATTATTGAAAACGTTAATTTAAGCGGAAATAAACTTAAACAGGTAATGGAATTCCAGGAAGATCTTCACTGGGTTATGGGTAGGGATCGAAAAAAGGTGGCCATTGGTATCCATAATCTGGATGTAATCAAGCCCCCATTTTTTTATAAAGCCGCTGATCCTGATGGAGACTCATTTATAGCCCTTGAAACAGATGAGGAGATGAGTTTAAGAGAAATTATCCATAAACATCCTAAGGGAAAAAAGTACGCACACTTAATTGATAAATTCGATAAATATCCGCTTATAACTGATTCTAACAGAGAAGTTCTTTCCATGCCTCCAATAATTAATGGAGAACTTACCAAACTTACAGAAGAGACAAAAAACGTCCTGGTTGATGTCACAGGTAATGATGAAAAGGCAGTAAATAACACCCTTAACATCATTATGACTTCATTTGCTGAAGCAGGAGGTAAATTAAAATCATTGAAGGTGATCTACAGCAACAGGGAAACTCAAAAGCCAGATTTAATGCCTAAAATCAAAGAAGTCAGCGTTAAAAATGCCGAAAAACTCATTGGAATAGATTTAACCCCCTTTGATATTGCTAATTACCTTGCTAATGTTAGAATAGGAACCCAGATCCAGACTGAAGACATAGTGCAGGCCATTATTCCAGCCTATAGAGTGGATATTCTACATGAAGTTGATGTTATAGAAAATATTGCCGTTGGGTATTGCTTTAATAAGCTTGAGCCAGAATTACCACAGATTTCCACTATCGCCAGCGAAAACAAATCAGAAATTCTGGATAATATTTTAAGGGAGATAATGGTTGGAATGGGCTTTTTAGAGACAATGAGTCTTATGCTCACCAACGAAAAACAGCACTATGATAATATGAAACTGGAGGAGGATGAAAGGGTAATTGTTGCACAGCCAATATCGGTTGACAGAACCATGCTCAGAAAGAACCTTCTCCAGGGATTAATGGAATTTTTTGAGGATAACAAGCATGAAGAACTGCCCCAGAAGATCTTTGAGGTTGGAGATGTAGTATTTCTGGATGATTCGTGTGAAACATGCACCCGTGACGTTAAAAAGATAGCGGGAGCAGTTACTCACTCCAGTGCCAGCTTCACAGAGATAAAGTCCATAGTAGATGCTTTATTTATTAATCTTGGGCTGAAAATGGAACTTGAGCCTCTTAATCACCCTTCATTTATTAAAGGAAGATGTGCAAGAGTTAAAAGCATTAATAATAAAAAATCAGATGATTTAATTGTTGAAGGATACTTTGGAGAAGTTAATCCAGGGGTAATAACCAGATTCCACCTTGAGTATCCAGTAATAGCATTTGAAGTCCAATTTAATTAATCATTTTCCAATTATAGTAACTGCAAAGCTACGTGTTCGGGGACCGTCCAGTTCAACAAAAAATACCTTCTGCCATGTTCCTAAATCAAGAAGACCCATTTTTATGGGTATCGTCTGGCTGTTGCCGATAAAAAATGCTCTTATATGAGAATCTGCGTTGTTATCTATTAAATCATGGCCGTAATTGTTGTTTTCAGGGATTAATGCCTCCAGTGTATTTTGGAAGTCTTTTATTAATCTTGATTCATTTTCGTTTATTACAATTCCTGCAGTTGAATGCCTGGCAAATACATTAACCAGTCCCTGATTAATCCCTTGCTTCTTTAATAGATCATTTAAATTACTGGTGATATCTATTATTTCCACTCTTTTTCCAGATTTTACATTAAATTCATCGTTTATTATGTCCATCCTAACACCATTTTATTCATCTATCTATTTTTAGATATAGTAATATTTATTATTAAATTTATTAATATTATTATAGAGGAGTGATTATATGCAAAAAAGAGATTCTCATAAGTCTCCCAGAATAGGAATGGTTCCCTTACCCCCGTAATCTTAATGTTCCCGAGAATATTCCCTCATCAAAAATACGTATTCCTGAAACATATGAGAAAAATGTAGCGTACAATATGAAGATGACCATGAAAAACATGCAAATGAAAATGAAGCTACGCACATAAGGCTTACAGCCAGAGATAACAGATCTGAAATAGTGATTGGTCCAGTAAAGCCACGGAGGATGATCAAGCTTTTGGTTTATCTTGATTAAAATAAAAGACCTGTATCAAAAGATAGGGCTGCATTTAGCGGCGAGATTATTCTTAACGAAAATTATCATCGTACAAATGCCCTGGAGATCAATTAAAGGTAAAATTCCTTTTTAATCCTTTTAAGGATAAAATGCAAGAAAAAAATGTAGAAATTTTTCCTAACAATATTTTGAGTGCAACAAAAAAGAAAATATAAAACATCCGAAGAGTTTTTCACTCTACAAGACCTGGAGAATATCCTGAAGACTGGGTGTGCTTTGCTCTCTAATACCGTGCTTTCAAGCTTTAAAATGGCTAATTTATAAAAAGAAACTAATCTACACTTTTATCCTCACTAAGGTTGTATGCATAACCCAGGATCTGCAATCA
>DAVZ01000012.1 GCA_002505765.1 Methanobacterium sp. UBA176
CCCCAATAACTTTACAACCCCAAAAAAAGGCAGGCAAGATAATAATAAAAATATTATTTTATATTTGCTTTTAACCGTAGTAAAACCCGTTTCCAAAATTAAATAAAATAATTAAACACTTTAATCAGGATAAAGAGTAATTATTCTGCACTTTGAATGCATTCCCTTCTTAATTTGAGGAGCTCCTTTTTTCTATCCTTAAGGTCATCCACTTCCCTGACAATTTCACAGAATCTGGGAAGTATGCATTGAACAGTTTTGTTTTCATGTATCCATGTACAATTCTGACAGCTCCATACGCCCTTATCTTTTATCCATCGTCCTCCAGTGGAGCTATCTCCACAAGGATAGAAAGGGCAGTAACAGAACGTACAGTTTTGGCCTGCTTCATGACAGGGATAGAAATCACATTCCAGATTAGGACCTTCGACAATATCCCCTTCTAAAAAGCGTTCATAAAACTCTTTTGAAAGTGGATGTATCGAAGATCTGATTATATAGCCCCTTGGAGTAATCATGTACCCATCCTGTACATAAGTCATTGAATTTCCAATAATTATGGTTGTTGACATGTTTATTTCGTGATCTTTTAACTCCTCAAGGGTAGTTACAGTAACATGAACATTTTCGTCGTAACTTCGTACAATTCCCACAGGAGTTGATGGTTTTTTCTCCTCAAACAATATCTTGTATGCCTCTTCAAAGGGCTTTTTTCTAGTCTTGCTTATGGGATTATAAATAGCTATTACAAAGTCTCCCTTGCATGCAAACTCGATTTTACGTTTTATTTCAGATATAGGAGTCAATATATCACTTAGGCTTATAACTGCAAAATCGTGTAATGGCGCCCCAAGCTTTGATGCTGCGAAAGTTGCTGCTGTAATTCCTGGAATTAATTCAATCTCGATATCAGTGTATTTTCCAATCAACTGGAAGATTACATTTCCCATTCCAAAAACGCCAGGATCTCCTGAGCTTATTATAGCAACCTTCATTCCTTCTCTTGATTTTTGTATTGCAAGTTCTGCTCTTTCTATTTCATCGCCCATACCCTTTTTAATAACTTCTTTTCCCTCAATTAAATCTTCAATGGTCTTAATATAGGCTTTATAAGCAATTATTACATCTGATTCTTTAATAGCGTTTAATGCTCTGATGCTTATATCTTCTCGAGAAGGTCCGATTCCTACAACTTTAATCATTGCTCCACCTATTAAAATATTAAAATTAGATTTATCTGGCGAATGATTTCATTTACAAGCAAGTTCACTGGTTGTATATCTTCTTTAGAGATGTTACTTTAATGGTATTGGGTATTATTTCAACTCCCCTGGTCTTCTTTTTAGCCATTGCTGTTGCTGTAAGTGCGTATTTTTCAGTGGCAGTGATAACTATCTGTCCGCCGCCGCTTTTATTTCCAGAACCTCCACCAGAAACTGTATCTTTGTATCCCATTGCATTTATAACTACCAATATCTCTTTTTTATTCAAATCATCGTCTGAAGTCGCGGTCATTGTCTCTAAATTAACCCCGTTTAAACCTGTTTTATTTTTAAGGGTTTGTATCACTGGATCCCCATTCAATATTTTTAGAGTGTTAGTAGAATTGCCATCGTTAGAACCAAAGCTGATACTTTCCCATATAGCAGCAATTTTACTGGTCTGCATGTTTATAAGATTTCCAACATCTGGTGGTTGGGATGTAACAATAGTATAAGAACTGAAAAGCCCTGCTTCAAAAAATAATCCAAAGAGTAAAAGGAAAAGTACAAATTTTAAGATTCTTGGCAATGTCATCACCTGCATTACTTGTGTTTTTAATTAATTTTTATGTTCTTGATTTTAATTTTTTTGTAAAAACTAGATTTAATATTATAATATGATTATAAATTATACATACTAAAAGCTTTGCACGGGGTATACATGAACAACGATATCATTGTTAAATTCGTTAATGCCAATATCTTAGTAAATGATAAAGCATATGAACGTATAAAAAACCATGAAAATTCAAATAACTTTGCAGATTCTCTTATTGAAGAGCTAACATATTCAGATGAAGATTTTTTTGTTTTAACTGAAGAAATACTGGACCAGTTCTTAAAAGAAAAAGATTCAGAAGACATTGTAGTTAATGAAGAGGGTCTAAAAGGTTCAACATCCACTGAAAATGTTTCTCTGCAAAGGAAATTTTCAAGTGGTAGGCCATTTGATTTCCATGTTATTCAGGATACAAGTAAGAAATCATATACAAACGGTGAGATTAAAGATTTTTCATCCTACTTCAAAAGCAGATTTCAAAAATTACATGGATTTTTAGATAAAAGAGGAGAATTGAAGGATCATCGTCCTATAAATAGGATAAGAAATACTGAAGACGTTGTTAAGATAATAGGAATGGTAAACGACATTATAAACACCAAAAACAACCATAAAATCATAGAGGTTGAAGATGAAACCGGAAATGTTAATGTACTGGTTCATAATGAAAATCACAAGCTCTTTGAAAAGGCAGAACTCATAGTTAAGGATGAGGTTATTGGAATCATTGGAAGTAAAAAGGGTAAATTTATAATAGCATCAGATATCATTCATCCCGGTGTTCCGCGAATTGATGAAATGTCCATGGACTTTTCAGCGGTTTTTATAAGCGATATTCACATTGGAAGTTCCACGTTCTTGGGTGATGCCTTTAATAAATTTGTTAAATGGATCAACATGGACTTCGGGGGTGAAGAGCAGATAAAAATAGCCCAGGACGTTAAATATCTTGTTGTAGCAGGAGATGTGGTAGATGGGATTGGAGTTTATCCTCATCAGGAAAAGGAACTTACAATAAAGGATATTTATCAGCAGTACGAAGAAGCTGCAAGACTCTTTGGAGAAGTTAGAGGGGATCTAAAGATAATAATAGCCCCTGGAAACCACGACGCGGCCCGTTTAGCCGAACCACAGCCAGCAATATCTGAAGAATACGCCAAATCATTATATGAGCTTAAAAATGTGGAATTTATTAGTAATCCAGGGATTGTGAGTCTTGACGGGATCAACACGTTAATATATCATGGAAGAAGCTTCGATGATCTGGCCATGACTATAAAAGGGCTTTCTCACCAGGAATCTGACCTGATCATGAGAGAGTTACTTGAAAAACGGCATTTAGCCCCAATTTATGGTGAAAGGACTCCACTTGCATCTGAATTTGAAGATCATCTGGTTATTGAAGAAATTCCTGATGTTTTCCATACTGGCCATGTTCATATCAACGCTTATAAAAAGCATAAAGGGGTTCATATGATTAATTCAGGGACATTCCAGTCCCAAACAGAGTTCCAGAAGATCTACAACATTATGCCCACCTGTGGAGAAGTCCCTGTTCTTAATAGAGGTGTTTTTAAGCTTTTAAAGTTTACAAACTAAATTTTTTAAAGCATATTAGTTATCGAGGAATTAAAATGCATAAAAATGAAGTTATTGATGAAATTATAGCTATTTCTCACTATATTTACCTAAAAAATCTTGTTCCCGGCAAATCAGGCAATGTAAGTGTTAGATTCAAAGATGATGGAACTCAAAAAGTCGCAATTACAAGAAGCGGCATCTCTAAAATAAATGTAGGTAAAGAGGATGTTATAATCATAGGTACGGATGGAAATGTCTTAGAAGGTAATAAAAAACCTTCCTCAGAAACTTTTCTCCATCTGAGTATCTATAAAAATAGGGATGATATAAATGGAATCGTTCATGGACATCCACCTTATACAACAGGCTTTTCAATGTCTGATAAACCACTGAAACGATTAGAAGGATTCGATGAAATTAAAAATCCATTTATTCCTTATGTAAAATATTCACCCCCTGGAAGTGATGAACTTGCAAATGACACTGCTGAAATGATGAAAAAGGAAGATGTGGTGATTTTAAAAAACCACGGGCTTGTTGCAGCAGGTTTTAATTTAGAAGAAGCTGCTCTTCTTGCTGAGTTTATTGAGAATGTGGCTAAAACCCAGTTTATATCCCACACCTTAAATTCAAGTGACTAAATGGTCATGAATGTAATCTCAGATTAAATAATTGATATGCTGTTATAATAAAATCGAAATTTCCAAGTAAAAAAAAAATAGCTTTATTTTTAATTTAATTTTTAGCTGGGATGATACTAAATTTTTTAATAAGAATATTTTTAATTGACACTGGCTTTACATTCGTAATGATTGGATAAAATAAGACATCAAAAGAAAATAAAAAGAATCTCATATTACTCTAAGTCAAATGATAAATTATCCATTGAAATAACAATAATAAATCTGCAGATATTCAATTAAAAGCAGTGAAATTAATTTAATTTAAAATTAGTTTTTAAATAGCTTCTAATTCGCTTAAAATATTCCAAATAAGAGTTCTTGCGTGAATAGGGATATTAGGATCATTACTAATTTCATCTAGTATTGAAATAACCGTGCTTGCACGAATTGTAGGTTCCTCATTTTCATTAGCCAGAATATCCTTAGATTCCTCTGCTGCCCTTCTAATATTTCTTGGAACGCTTGTATCTTCCATTATATGATATAATATTTGATTAACACGATCGAATGCATCTTTACTCATGACATAGCCTCCATAAATCTAATAAAATAATTTACAAAATAGTCTAACTATTATTCTATATATTTGATAAATAAAAAACATTTTGGTTTATGATTAATTATCCATTTTCCTATAAAAAACAGTAATTTCCAATTTATTTTCTAAATTAGTATGATGAAACAGCTGATGCCACTGTAACTCCCTTAAATGCCGTTTTCTTAAATATTAATTTAGAATCTTTTCCTGCTGTTATTAAAGCTGATGGCTCTGCTATTCCAATAACATCGAATTTATCCATTACAAAATCGGATTTTGAGCATTGAACATTATTGAAAATTTTTAACTCATCCATAGGAACTATTTTTAAAGGTATATTAAGTTTTAAAGCTGTTTGGATAATACCTGCCTCATCTCGTTTAATTTCGGCGGTGGAAATAGCGTCAATCCTTTCAATAGATAGATCAAGCTTATGAACCATGCTCTCTATGGCGCTTTGAACATTAATTTGTGAAATTCCCTTTTTTGCGCCTATCCCAACTACAAATTTCTTTGGTTTTAAAATTACCTCATCATCATTAAATACAGCTTTTAAATAGCTATCCATAGATTTTTGTTTGTTATAAGAACTTCTAACCAGTAGATCATCAAAAATAAATTCAAATCTTTCTGGAACATACAGATCAGGCTTTTTGTTATCTAAAAGAGCACTATTTATCACCTTTATTTTTTCAGTGTTATTTATTCTAAGAAAATATTTGCCTGCAATGACATCTACGCCTAACTTACTGTGAACATCGGTTGAAGTGGTTATAACTGGCTCTGCATTTATTATTTCTGCAATCTTTACTGTAATACTATTTGCACCTCCAAAATGGCCTGAAATCAGGCTGATAACATGTTTACCAGCATCATCAATTACAAGTACTGCTGGATCCTCTAATTTATTCCTTATCAGGTCACATATATTTCTAACCACAATTCCAGCAGCCATAATACAAATTATACAATCATATTCCCTGAAAGCCGTGTCCAAACTACTTTTCACATTTTTATGAAATACACTTATCTCTGAAACTGTAGGATCATTTTCTAAATAATCAACAAGTTCTAATGCCAGTTTCTGTGCATCTTGTGTAATTGTAATTATGGCTATTTTCAATGAAATCCCTCAGATATTATCCTGTATGCTGTTATATGCCAATTAATGTTATTCCTACTTAAATGTTTTTTATTATACTAACTATGATTAAATATGTTAAATGTTTTTTATTATACTAACTATGATTAAATATGATTTTTAATATTTTAAATTAGCTATAATAAAGCCTATTTTGACATTTAATGGAATTTATGAGTTATGAGCACACTTAAAATAAAAGACTGTTAAAATATATAATTTAATGTAGTGTTACTAGTAACAATTTAGATAAATTTGATTAATTTAGTTACAGCATTTAATTTGTAGTTGATTACCAATTATTTATACTTTCAGTTTCTCAATGCTCATTTACTCTTTTATTTTCA
>DAVZ01000014.1 GCA_002505765.1 Methanobacterium sp. UBA176
GTTCTTTCAGTAAGACATATAAGGTCAAAAATATTTCAACAAATCTGCTCAACCCCCAATAACTTTACAACCCCAAAAGATGCCATTTCTTTAATATCATCAATTCCTTTAATCTAAAGATTCAATAGACTTAAATATTTATAAAGTGGGATTTTATTAAAAAATTTATAAACCATCAAGATTAATGGAATGACATGCGAAAAGTTGTAAAAGGCAGTTTCCTTAATTTATCAGGCAATATTTTGTTTAGAATAGGTGGCTATCTCTACAGAGTATTATTACAATATTTATTAGGTGTAGAAGGATATGGTATTATAAGTCTTGTTCTTCCATTACAAAATGTTTTGATATTAATTGCCGCAGCAGGAATTCCTCCAGCAGTAGCAAAATACGTTGCTGAATATTGTGCTAAAAATGATATTTTTATGGTTAAAATGGTTATTAAGACCTCAGCAAAAATAATGCTTTCAATGAGTTTTATTGCTATTTTACTTATTTTCTTCCTGGCAAATCCTGTAGCGCCATTTATGCATTGGCAATCTAATGTTGTACTTCTTATTCAAATAATCGGGCTGGTTACACCTTTCAGTATAATTTTAGGATTAGTAAGAGGCGTATTCCAGGGTTATCAAAATATGGGATATCTTTTGTTAACCAGGGCCGCTGAACAGATTTTTACAATAACATTAACAGTTATTTTGATATTATTGGGGCTGTATGTTTTTGGTGCTGTTATTGGTACTATAATGGGGTTCGCCATTGCAGCAGTGGTTTCATTATTTATTTTTAAAGAAAAAATATGGAATAATATTAAGGATGCCAAGAAAACATCGGATCATGCAGATGGGTATGGTTTAATTAAAAAACTTTTGATATTTTCGTTACCTGTTACTTTAGCTGGACTGGCTGAACTTGCATTATTTGATACAGGGACTTATATTATTAACATATTTTTGAATGAGATTTATGTTGGTTATTATAATATTGCAAGTCCTATCTCAAGACTTCCTCTCATGATATCATCATCTGTTGCAGTTGCCATGCTTCCTGCTGCCTCAGAAGCTTTAAGTCTTAAAGATAACCGTTTAATTGAGAGGTACGTGGCATATTCGTATAGATATATGATCTTAGTTCTTCTTCCTCTCTGTGTACTTATTATTCTTTTTTCTCAACCAATATTATCTATTCTATTTCCAAGGGCTCCTCTAGCTTATCTCTTTGCAGGCAACGCGTTGAGGATTTTGATAGTTGCAATGGCGTTTTTCTCAATTTATGTGATATCATCAAGTATTTCACAGGGGTTAGGGAAACCATATCTACCCATGTTCTTTCTGGTTCTGGGAAGTTTTTTGAATCTCATTTTAACAACAATACTTGTGCCACTATATGGTTTAAACGGAGCCGCAATTGCTACAGCAATAGCCACATTCTTAATTATGACTCTTTCCACATGGAAAGTCCTTAAAATAACCAATTCCAAATTAAATTTTGCTAATTTGGCTAAAATAACATTTGCTTCAATTTTAGTAGGCGCAATATTTGCTTTAATCCCTAAAACAGTTATGGGTCTATTAGTTGCGATTTTAGTTCTACCATATACTTATATTTTTATTTTAGCATTTATGGGGGTGTTAGAAAAAAGAGATTTAATTATCTTAAATAAAATAGGATATAAGTTAGGGCCGTTATCCAGACCTTTTATAAGAATAAATAAATTTTTAGAAAAATTCGTTTAATTAAAAAAAAATTCACAAATATTTTTGGAAGAATAGGTTAAATTAATCATAATTTTTAAATATCTCAAATATGAGGGTAGCTTTTTCATGATCTGTAATTTTATTCATTTTATTTTTGTTATTAATATTTTTACATTCTATTTTTTTCCATGCGGACAGACATAAATACATAATCCACAAACATTCCAATTTGAATGATCCTTTGAATCATAAAGATATTCTTCACACTTCCTGGCATCATAACGAACTTCAAGGGGCTCATTTTCTCTGAAAGGTTCTCCTGTAAAGGCATTTACTGGACAGATCCCTACGCATTCATTACAATCTTCGCACCTTACTTGAAGAGGTTCTCCTGTTACTTTAAGGGGTGCGTCTGTAAGTACGGTACTCCAGCGAACACGAGGTCCAGCTTCTGGCGTAATAAGAAGGCAGTTTTTCCCTATCCATCCAAGACCAGCCAGATTTGCAGCTAATTTATGAGAAAAAACAGCGCAGATTTTTTCATCATCACAGCGCTCTGATGCAGGTATTGGAAGAGCTTTATAACCATCCTGCTGAATTATACTTGCCAATTTGGATGTTAAAAGGTCAAGGCGCAAATTGGTGATGTCGTAAGTATGGCGGTAATTAGCCGCTACAGCAGGATTATCTCGATCTGGAAGGGCTTCTACAATTGCATCTGGTAATTTGATACCAATGGAGATTGCCTCAGGGTATCCAGCTATAAATGAACTCCCCTGTTCGATTATAATTTCATTAACGCTGGATAAGTCAGCAATACCAAAAAAATCAGCTCCTTCATGTTCGGCCATTATCCTGATCTTATATTCTAACTGCAAATCAATCACTTATTTTTGTTCTAATACTAAATGTCTGGGAAAGAAATTATAACGCTCATAAAATGGTAATAAGTCTTCATTTCCCATAGCAACTACAATTCTTTTAAATTTTACCCTGTTTTTATCAATCCATTGCAGTGCACGGTTCATAAGTTCATTTCCAATTCCAAGGGATCGATAGTTATCCTCTAAATATATTGAATCAATTTCTCCAACTAGTCCGGCTGAAATAGAACTTATACAATATCCAATCAGCCACTGAGTATCTTCATATACAGCTATATCAATTTTTAATAAATTTCCCCCGGATTTATTCAATAATTCTTTTTTTCTATCTTCAAATGTAAATTTTTCATATTCATCTGCAAAATATGGGGATAATCCAAAGTGATGATCCCTCAGTTTTTCCACAGCGGCTTAATTATATCTATTTCTTGTCCATCGACTTCAAGATAACTTATCTTCATTTTAAGTACTTCTTTATGCCTGTAAAAAATATATTTATTTTTATTAGACTTATTTTTTACCATAAAAAATACAGAAATTATAATACTTATAATACACATCTACATCTTTAAAACCGCAATCATCGAGCCATTTTAAGTTATCTAAAAGAGTAGAGGGTTTATCAAATTTCATCCGCTCCATAGCAGTATCTTTTTCGGGTCCTGTAAAGTTATTTTTTTCTATTATTTTCAACCAGTTCCTTTGATAGCTTTTATCAATGTCTGGGGTTGGACCTGTCACCTGATCGACATTTAAAAATATCCCCTCATTATTCAAGATATTATAAATCTTTTTATACAATTTCTTTTTGTCTTCATCTTCCAGGTGATGTATTGAAAGGGATGAAATTACAATATCGAATGAATTGCTAAAATCTTGGACTGAATAGTCTCCAACGATATATTTGAAGTTATTATGCTCTCTAAATCTGTTTTTAGCTATTTTAAGCATTTCATCAGATAAATCAATTAAGGTAAATTCGGCCTTAGGATATTTTTCAAATATATATTTGGTGAGTAAACCAGTTCCTGCACCTAAATCAAGTATTTCAGGTGCCTTTTTATTTGATTTAGCTAGCTTTTTAGTTATGTTATACAAATCGTCAAAGTGAGGGATAATTAATTTGCGTACTTTATCATAATTGTCTGCATTTTCGTTAAATTTCTCTTTTAAAGCATTTTTTACCATTTTAATTCCTATCCATAATATCGTTTAAATAATCTGCAAACAGCAAGACAGATCCAGCAGGGTAAATCTTTGTCACTTCCTCTTACGATTTTCAATTCAAAAAGCCCCTCTTCAGTTTGTTTCTTTTTTAGCCATTCCAGAGCTTTTCTTATCTGGGGGTTTTCTCTGGTAAATCCCATAAATGAGAGGGAATCAAGCGCAGATATGATGTCAGTAAACCAGAAGGGATAAGATACTCTTTCCCAGAAATTTTTGTTTCTCCTATCCGGATATTTATCGTTCTTAAAGAAACGGGAAATCAGGAGTTGGCCTGCTTTCTTAGCCTCATAAGATTTTCGATATTCTGGATGGGCTGCAAATGCCCTTAGTGCCATACCAGTTACTAAATGAGAAAAAGGTTTAGATTTATCGGGTTGTACAGGATCTAGGATATTTAAAGCATCTAAATTTTTACCCCTTGTTCTAAGGGGTATGGCCCAACCTCCATCATCCTGCTTAATGGATAGGAGCCAATCAAACCCTTTTATTATATGGAAATCTTTATCATAGCCTGCTTTTATTAAAAGTTCCATAATTGCAGGAGTATATGTTGTAGTGTATTGATCGCCGTATATTCCTCGAAAATCGCCTTCTTCAGTTTGAAACTGGAAAAAAAATTCAGCAGCTTTTCGTATTGCTTCATGATCTCTATTAAATCCATATTTTTCAATCAATTCTCTTAAATTTCTATAAGTTTCTATTTGATTGTAGTTTTCCTTTGACCGTATATGCTTTTTACCGCCAGGATATTTCCATGAACCATCAGATTGCTGTTTTTTTAGGATCTTTTCTACTTTTCCTAATTTCCATAATATTTCAATGGATTCAACCTTTTTATCTAAAAGGTCGCGCATTGTAAAATATTTTATGGCCTTATTTTCTAAAGATAAAAGATTAGGCACAGGATTTACTTTTAATTCCCTTTGCCACGAACTCATATAAATTCCTCATTTAATGGATTTCATGGTATAAGTATTAATTTTTAGTCTTTCCAGTGTAAGTAGCGTAGAATCCATCGGTATCAGCATAAATAGCTTTAAAACCATACTTTTCTGCCTCTTTCATGGTATTTTTGATGTAATCTCTTCCCCAGGCAGTTACTGCATCGGCACATTCTCTACTGTACCATCTAAACCTTGCATAACCATAAACTCCATACATTGAATTAGCAAGGGTTTTTAAGGCTTCCTGCTGTACGTTCAATATTCTTTTCTCCACAGGATCATCGGTTTCAATCATAAGATTTTTTATTTTCACTCTTTCTTCGAGTAAATCACCTATTACTGAGGGTATAAATCCTTTAGGTTCTTTTTTGAACTTGTAAGGTACTTCTGGAGCTGTGTGATACTCTTCATTACTCGCACCAGTTATTAAGGTGTCGGGTGAAATATTTTTGGAAATAATAATACTTGGATACAGACTTTTAAAATCGAAGGCAACTATATTTTCATGAAGGCCTTTTACAGGGTCTTTTACATATCCTCCGACGTATGTAAGCCCCCTTCTTTTAGAATATTCATATTGTGATGGTTTATTTGGTATTACCTCGTTAACTTCGTATGCTTTTCTTATAAGGAACCATTCAACCATTTGTCCAGATGCCATCCGGCTGATATCTGAAAGCGGTTGCCCTATAATCCTTGTAAGTTCTCTATTTATTGGCAGCATCTTTTCTGCTACTTTAAATGCAGATACTGCATCATCCAGAGAGTATTCAAACAGTTTTTCCAGTTTTTCACCGCCAGAATCCCAGTATTCCCAGATTTTATCCCCTTTTATGTCGTCTTTTTCTTCTCCAAAGAGTTCTTCATAAACCCGTTCCAATGTATAACGATCAAGGGTCAAATGACGCCTCATTATGGGATAAAGGTCAACATGGACTCTGCCACGGGCAACTGCAGCTGATGTATATCCACGCCTTAAAGATTTAAGATCGGAACCGTCAACTGAAATTTTAAAGGGTATTTTAAGCTTCTTTGCTCTATCATTAATATATGGAAGGTCGAAATTGTCAGAACTGTAACCTACAATTATATCAGGATTTTCAAGGTTTACAATATCGCTAAACCTTTTTATCATTGTTTTTTCATCTTCAACAGTCTCAACATATTCAAAAGAAGACTCTTTAGTTGAAATAACCCTTTGAAGGCCAAAATTACTGGCCAAACTTATCATTATTATTTCGTCTCTATCTGAACTGGGCATTCCTTTAGGGTTTCGTACTTCAATATCAAAACTCATAACCTTTAAATCAGGAATTTTACCATTAATTTCATTTACTTTACCGTCAATTTCCAGTATACAGAGTTTTTCATTATCTGTTACAACTGAAGGAACTGATTTTGGTGCTTTAATTTTACCCCTTACTTCTACTTCAGCCATTGGAAAAATACCTTTATCCATTAAATATCTTCTGTAAAAAGGAATATCATGCTCGCGAATATCTTTTACTTCGCTTAAAGCAAGTATTTTGTCCCTTAATTTTGGAACATCTTGGGGATGGTGTAAAACAACTTTTAAAAGCTCTTTTTCCACACCTACATCCTTTTTCATGACTCTTTTTACTTCATCCACATCCAAGGTGTAAATTTGCTTAATACAACTTTCAGGATCATTTTCTGGTACAACATAGATATAGGGTTTGAAACTCTTATCTAAAGCAATTATGGGCTCTCCTTTTGATATTCCACGCTGATTTCCAAATAATCGAACAACAGGTTTGCCATTTTCTGTTACATAATCTATATCCAGGAGAATGAACCGTATAGTTTCCATAATGTGTATTTATTTAATAATTATTATATAACTTGTGATTAAAAAATTCAATTAACTGACTTAAGAGGACGATTTTATGAAACTGGTTAAACTGGATATAAATATACATGATCTGATTAAGGTTTCAGAATTGATTTATGACACTGATAGCAAGGCATGCGATTTCTTTTTTAAAGATAAAGAAGGTTCAATAAGAAGGATAAAAAAACTTGTAAAAGCAGGTAATAATAGTTTAGGATATGATAGAGTATATGTTGTAACTGAAGATGATCAGATTTTAGGCATTATGATCTATTCTAAAGTAAATGAAGTATCCAGAAAACAGGATTATAAAATGTTTTTTAAAGTGTTTAATCCAGTTGATGCCATAAAATTCCTTCTTATTGACATAATAGAGGGGATCTTCCTTTCTGATCTCCATGAAAATGACTATTATCTGGCCTGCGTGGCGGTTGATGAAAAATTTAGGGGTAAGGGGATAGGTACATTTATTTTAGAAAGATCAAAGGAGCTTGCAAAAGATGAAGGATGCAAAAGAGTTGTTCTGGATGTTGATTTAGAAAATGAAGGGGCATTAAGATTATACGAAAGAATCGGGTTTAAAGTACTTAATAAAAAGAGTTTTAGATGGTTTGGTGGTGAAAAAGGAGTTATTAATATGGAATTTTTACTTTAGGCATCTTCTTATTCATTATTTAACCATTTAGAATCTCATTATCTTTTAATAAAATTTTTTAAGAGAATTTCGATTAACTCCTATTTGCTAATTGATATGTCAAATATTTTCATGATACTTATTAACTGTTTTATTGTCTTTTTATGATAAATAAATCGTTAAAAAGACAGCATTTTACATGGTAATAAGCAAATTATAATTTTTAACTTCATTCAATTTAGAGGGTTTTTAGAAATTCTCTTAACTAAACTTGATGGAAATTCAAGTAAATTTAAGCAAAGATTTATATATGTTCATATGATTATTCATTCAAGTAATCAGGGTCTAAAATTTTATCTGGAAGTGAAAATATTCAGTTAATATGATGAAAAATTTTCCATAATGAGAAAGGGAGAGGAGAAAAAAAATGTCATTTTTAGGACTTGTTATTAAAAATCCTTTCAGAAATAAAACAAGAACAGCTCTGGCAGTTGTGGGGATAGCCATTGGAATAGCGACCATTGTTGCACTGGGAATAATAACAGACGGACTTAAGACTTCAACAGAAGAAACTCTTAAGGCAGGTGGATCAGATTTTATGGTGATAGAATCCGATGTATCTGACATGATGTTCAGTTCCATAGATAATAAGCGTGTAGAAGATCTAAAGAACATTTCGGGAGTTCAGGACGTTGTAGGTGTTTTATTAGCTGTTTATCCAGTAGAAGATAATCCATTTTTTGTAGTTATGGGTATCAAGGGCGATAAATTATCACTTGGTGGAATAACCATAATAAATGGAAAGGGTTTCTCAGAGGATAAAGATGAAATAATTATAGGCAGGGCTGCCTCAAAAAAACTTGATAAAATGGTGGGGGATACTCTGGAAATATCTGGTGAAAAATTCAAAATTACTGGAATTTATGAAACAGGAGATTTTCAACAGGATGCAGGAGCATTCATGCCTCTAATTAGACTCCAGGAGCTTGAAAAAAAGGAAGACAAAGTGACAATGATGTTTGTAAAACTTGATAAAGATGCGGATCTTGAGAAGGTAGCAAATAGAATAGATGATACCTATGAAAACGAATTAATGACAGTAAAATCATTGGAAGACTTTGGAAATGTTGATTCTGGACTCAGGATGATTGATACAGCTTCATGGGCTATTTCATTGCTGGCCATAGTTATTGGAGGAATTGGAGTTATTAATACCATGATCATGTCTGTATACGAGAGAACAAGAGAAATTGGAGTTTTAAAAGCTGTAGGATGGACAAATAAAAGAATACTGGGAATGATACTTGGAGAATCCATAGTAACTACATCAGTGGCGGGTTTTACAGGAATTGCAATGGGTCTGGTAGCAATTCAATTGTTGTTACCCTTAGGAATGGAAGGACTGATCGAACCTGTATATAAAATAGAAACTTTCTTGAAGGCACTGGGAATAGCTCTCTTTGTTGGACTAATTGGAGGATTTTATCCTGCTTACAGGGCGAGCAGATTAGCACCAACAGAGGCGTTGCGCTATGAATAATAGAAACATCATCGAAATACACGGACTTAAAAAAAGCTTTGAAAATGGGAAAATAAAGGCTTTAGTGGTATTAATCTTGAAATAAAGAAGGGGGAATATGTTTCAATCATTGGTCCTTCTGGTTCTGGAAAATCGACACTTTAAACATGATCGGCGCATTAGAGTCCTAATGAGGGATTAATCAATGTAGCAGGGTATGATCTAATAAATACCTGTGATTTAAACAAATTCAGGTCCAAAGAGATTGGGTTTATCTTCCAATTGCACAATTTAATTCCAAATCTTACGGTTCTGGAAAATGTTGAAATTCCCATGTATGAAAGGGGATATTCAGATAAAAAAAATGCGAAAAAGAGCGATAAAACTACTTGAAATAAGTGGAACTTCCTGATAAATTGAAAATAAAACCCTCAAATATGTTATTTCGTAAGCAAACTGCACCTTCTGAAGGTGAAAGACAGCGGGTAGCCATTGCACGTGCCCTTGCTAATAATCTTTCTATAATTCTTGCAGATGAGCCTACCGGTTCACTGGATTCCAAAACAGGAGAATTGATCCTTCAAAGGCTTAAAAGTCTGCATGAAAAGGAAAATATGACCTTAATTATGTTAACGACATGAACGTGGCTTCCATGGCTTATAGGATCATAGAAGTGTTGGATGGGAGGATAGTTAATAACTAAATACTTTTTAGAGAATTCACTGCTCATGGTAATAATTTTACGCACACTAAATTATAGGGGCGGTATCCATTTTTAAACCAGAAATTTTTAGATACTTCGTTAGAATCAGAGACCATGCATTCAATTCGTTTAATATCCCTCTTGTAGAACCATTTTTCAACTTCAGCCAGTAATTCTTCTCCGATTCCTTTGTTTCTATATTTTTCATTGACGCTTAACTCTGATATAATTCCAACCGTGTCATAAACAGGAGGATCAGATGATTCTGTTGCTATTAAATATCCAACCACTTTATTTTTGGTTTCATAAACAAATACCATGTATTCTGGGCTTTTAAGGATATCTTTAAGGTAATCCGAATATATTTCTCTTGCATTAACTTTCATTTCATATAAATTACTTCTCTCGATGTGAAAATCCATCATCTCCTGCCATAAATCTATAATGGCACCTGAATCATCTTTAGTTGCTTCTCTAATCATTTTATCCAAATCTCTTAAAAATTCTGCAAATTGCTAAAGTAAGCCATAATCTGTTTTTGAATGTTTTTTTATTATCAGGAAATTTATGAATTCCAGAATAGGACATCTTCCATAATCCATCATCTGCTTATGATTTATAAGCCATTTTAAAGCGTTACCAATGTCTTGATCTTCTTTAGAAAGTCCTATTAAGAAATTGAATCTAATGCAGACACTAAATTGGTCCACCAGAATGGGAACTGGAACCTGACCCAGTTATCTGGATGCTGATATGATTTCCAGTTATCTTTCCTAAAGAATTTAAATTTTAAAAGTTCAGCAGCCTTAAGGGCATATTCTGATTTATAGTATTTGCAATGAACTGAAAATGCCCTAAGCACCATCCCTGTACCTGCTGCAGAAAAGGGTTTTGATTTATCAAAATCTTTCATTGTTTCCATATTTATATTTGAACTTAAATCATTAAGTTCATTCCTGGAAAGTTTAGCCCCAATCACACCCGGACTTCCAATTACCCCGCCTCCGTCATTTTGCCGCATCTTTAAGAGCCATTTAAACCCTTTTTCTATCCGCGGATCATCATCGTATCCTGCTTTTATTAGAAGGTACAATATAGCACCAGTATAGTAGGAAGCGTGCCGGATAATGCCACACCTCCCGCTCCTGTTGTTGGCGCATTATAGCACCAGTGTAGTAGGGAGCGTACTGATTTGTTAAAATTCTCTAATATCACCATCATCTGTTTGACATGAGAACAAAAATTCTGAGGATATTTTTATTGCGGGATGACGTTTATTCATTTCATACATGTATATTAAATACCTGAAACATCTCCAGGTTCAATTAAACTATATTTAACTCCAGAACCATCTTTTTTAGGTTTCCACGAACCATCTGACTGCTGCCATTCAACCATCTTCCTAACTTCTGGCAGATTCCAAATATGATCTATGGAATCCACTTCCCTGCCTATTAAGTCTCTTTTTGTAAAATAAATAATTGTTTTATCACCGGACTCAAGAAGCGGCTTGAGAGGATTATATTTAAATTTTAGAAGCCAATCATCCATTAAATTACCTCAAAATTTCATTTAATTAGTTATGTTACATTAATCAATATTTAATGGATTTAGGAACCTTTTTAGAGACGTTTATGCATAACTTAACGTCATTTTCAACGAATTTAGCTCTTGTATAACCTTTTTCGCTGTTAATTTGAACAAGTTTTTTATAGAGATCCTTATAATCTGCTTTGGATAGTTTTTCCACCGTATCGGTTCCAGAATCAAGTAAGATACGGGCAAATACTGGCCCAATCCATTTAACTCTGGAGAGATCTGTTAATTTGCTTAATTCCAGTATCTTATTTTCATTTATGTTAGTTTGAGCAGATAGTTCCTTTCTAGATTCTGTATTTTTGACCATTTTAAATAAATGAACAGTATTTTTAATTCCCATCTCTTTTAATCTGGATATGGTTTCTTTTTAACTCCTGGAAATTTTTCAAGGTTAACAGGCTTTGGGGTGTAACTATTAACTTCTCTTCTTAAAATTAAAAGATAATCTGCAGGTAAGTCAGATTTCTCGGCGAATTCCCTGGCTTTTTTAGGAGTCTTTAATGAAATTGACAGATCCTGAAGGTTATAAATACCATTATCTTCTAAAATCTTAAATCTTTCGTCAATCTGTTCTTTTAATATTTTTCTACTTGGGAGAAGCTCTGATCCTTTTAATTCATCTTTAAATTTTCTTAATGAATACTTTTTAAGGTCAATATAATAGTCATCTGCCATTTTAATCCCTGATTATTATATTTTATTAAATATAGGATATAATTTTAGTGAAATTACTGAAATGATAAATAAAACATTGATAAACTAAATAATTATTAAGAGGCTATTATGAAATATATAAACTCAAAAAAGAAATTAATTCTACTAATAGTTTTAGCTATAGTTTTAATAGCGGCAGCAGGGTTTGTATATTATGTTTCTGACTATTATCGTGCAGACAGCGCAGCATTAGCAGCCCTTAAATCAACGGATTCTTATACTGTAGTAAATGACGATGATTCAATTATATTTACTCCAAAAAATAACAAAAGCACTACTGGGATAATAATCTATCCTGGGGGTAAGGTTCAGGCAGAATCTTACTCAATATTAGCTTCTAAGCTTGCCGAAAGTGGTTATACAACTATAATTGTTAAGATGCCCTTTAATTTAGCATTTTTCGGCACTGATAAAGCCGGCGATGTCATAGCTAAACATCCAGAAATTAAAACATGGGTAATTGGAGGCCATTCATTGGGTGGAGTTTTTGCATCTGATTATGCAGTGAATAATCAGGATAAAATCCGGGGAGTTATATATTTAGCTTCTTATCCTTCAGCAGATGCTTCAAACGCCACTTTTAAAGCAATATCTATTAGAGGATCCCTGGATAATCTTACCACAGCTCAGGATATGGAAAATAACAAAAACAAATTCCCTGCAAATACTACCTTTATTACCATAAATGGTGGAAATCACGCTAATCACGGAAATTACGGTGCTCAAGAAGGTGATAATAACAGTACCATCACAAGAGAACAGCAGCAGAATGAAACTGTCAATGCAATTCTGGAATTTCTTAAAAATCTCTAGATGATTTAAAATGATTAAATCAGAAAATTTTTGGGACTTCATAACAATATAATTATGATAATGAGGTGGTCATGATTTCCAATATTCTTATGTAGTATTCGGTATAGAAAAAGGAAAGGAAGGATGTATGGATGAATAAAAAGAAAGTTAAGCAAAAACCATCAGATACAGCCCTCTTTACTGCGTTGAGAAGAACCATTGCAAATATATCTAATGTAGATTGAAAATACCACATTATTGGACTAATTTTTGCTTGAAAAGCCCGGTATAGTGCCAGGTGAGATGTTTGGATATCCTGCCTATTGATGTTAATAAGAATTATTGGCCTGTTTATATGAAAATGAATGGGAATCAGGGTTCCTGTGGATAAAGCAATTGAACCCATTGGTAAAAAAAGGAATAATTCCTTTTCAACCCCTGGAAAGAGTAAAAATAAGAGGGTGGATTCAAATAAACAGGGGAAAATTATGTTGAATATTTGAAAGATCTGGATATTTTTGATAGTTCGATCAAATTAGTGTCTGTTTCGGGGAGTGAAAAGAGCTTGTTTTTGTGGATATAAGAGTTTAGCTTAAAATTCAACGTTATCTAATTTTATTTTTTAGCTGGCAGTGTAAAATAGAAGGTTGATCCCTCGCCATATTCTGATTTAACCCAAACTCGTCCGCCGTGCCGATCGATAATTCTTTTTACAATTGCAAGTCCTATTCCAACACCTTGATATTCTCCAATAGCATGCAATCGTTTGAAAACTTCAAATATTTGGTCAGAGTATTGTTCTTCTATGCCTATACAGTTATCACGGACTGAGAAAATCCATTTAGTGTTGCCCTTTTGTGCTGAAATATGAATTTTTGGATTTTCACCCTTTTTACGGAATTTAAGTGCATTCCCTATTAAATTCTGGAATACTCGTGTAATTTGACTTTCATCAGCAAAAACAACTGGAAGTGGATCATAAGTTATTTCAGCATTGCATTTTTCAATAGAGGACTTAAAGTAAAATAAAACGTCATCCAGAGCTTTTTCAGAACTGAATTTTTTAAATCCGTTTTCATGAGTTCCTATACGTGAATAATCCAGTAAACCCTGAATCATGCTCTTCATTCTTGTTGCTCCGCTTATTATGTATCCAATAAATTCGTCAGCGTCCTTGTCGAGCTTACCTTTATAACGACTTTTCAGGAGGCCGGCATAACTGGCCATAGTCCTTAAAGGCTCCTGCAGGTCATGACTGGTAATATATGCAAAACTCTGTAATTCCTGGTTGGAATGTTCTAATTCTTCTAAATTTTCTCTTAATTCTTTATCAGCTTTATTAAGAGATTTCACACTGTACCAGACTAAAAGAGTTAAAATAATTAATATTGAAATTGTATATATTCCAGTTCCAAAGGCAGTATCATAATAACCAAGTTCCTGCCCTTTTATGCGTAACCATCCGGAAACTATGAGAATAATTATCATTACAGGTATGATTCTCCGTCCAAACATACTTCCGTATCCAGGACCTGTAAATACTTTCATAACTCCATTATCAGGACGTGCAGCAAGAACGGCAAAAAATATCAGTACAAAACCTGTCCCGGCATAAATTGCAGTCCCAGTATAAAAATATATACGATAAAAATGTGAAACGCCATATAAATAACCTAAGATGACCATTAAAGCTAATATACCTTCCAAAAGCATTAAATACTGTGCAGGATAGCGTCCACGTATTTTTATATCAAGAATTAAAAGTGCGGTACCAACTATTATTAATTCAATGGTTGAAATAAATGCCATTCTGTTTGGTGAAGATGTATTAAGGGCTCCGGGGGGTTCTATGAATAACATTTGGTCTATACCTAAATTAAAGTGAAATAAATGTTCAAAAAGAGTGATTAATCCCATTAGTAATACTAAAACTGCTAATATCTGTGCAATAAGCCTGTTACGGTGGTTAACTCTCTTTGTCTGCAGTAACCATAAAGAAGTACCTGTTAAAACAAAACACAATGCAACATTAGACTTAATGGTGGAAAAGGCAGGACCAGGACTTTTAAGGATTGAGATGTCGAATGCCCAGCCAATGAGGAATGTAATACCCGTTAAAACTATAATTGTACTTAGAATTTCCGACGATGCCCTAATTTTTACTCTTAAGCTACTAACATCATTCAAATTCATATAATTCTCCATAGATGTTAAATGGATAAATAATAATACTGTTCTAAAATTATTTTAATTAATTTTCAATTTAATGCTATTATTTTAATAGTGATGTTTTATAAACACATTTAATTTTCTATTTTCTGTTTAATTTTTTTTAATAAATTTTATAAAATTAATATACAGATTTCTTGAATTTAAATGTATAATTTTACAGCATATTAATGCAAAGAGATATTTTATTATTGCATAATAGATGAATGCCCTGATTAAGGAAATAAAGCGCAAATATTATGAGAACAACTCCAAGAATCCTCATTGTCCATAGATAGGTTTTCCCAGTCAAGAATTCCCGGGATTTTCCGGTTGCATAAGCAAGAGCTATTTTTGAACCCACTAAAAACGTGTAAAAACCAACGATGAACAATAAGGGAGATAATGGATTTTCAACATATGCAGGGATTATTATGGGCCCGCCTATGGTTATCCAGAATAAATATGGTGCAGGATTTAGGAGATTGAGTGTTACTCCTTTCTGCAGGGATTTAGGCCTCCCTAATTCAATATCTTGAGTTAAACCCCTTGTTTTAAAGCTTTCATAGGTAAGATAGCCCAGATATAAACCACCGATGATTGAAATAATGCCCAAAATTGACTTGTAACCCGAAATAAGTGATAAGAATAGCAAACATATTGTTATAATGGGAATATCAGAGATTATGGGTGCTAAAGCTACTCTTAAGCCTTCCTTGTAACCGTATTTAAGTGTTTGTGAAATAACGAGGACGAGGAGAGGGCCTGGTGAGAAGCCAGCGTAGATGCCCAGGGTGATTCCTGCGATTAGTAGTTTAATCATCTGGTGTCTCCAAAAAAATATTGATTAATTTACTTATTTAGAATGTATAAAAACTTAAAAATACTTATTTAGCCCATTAATAAGGCATCAACCCTGTAACCGTCGGATTGTCATCCCTCTGCGTCCATTCTGTAAAGGAACCCTCATATAATTTCACATTTTCGTAACCTAAAAACCATTTAAAGACCAGAAATAGATTGGTTGCTTCTCTACCAGTTCCACAGTAACATATAATCGTTTTATCAGGTGTTGCACCCACTTCTTCAGCCATTCTTTTTATCTCACTTTCTGGTTTCATTAATTGCAGATTATGGGGCTGCATAAGTGAAGCTGCCTGTAGATTTCTTGCTCCAGGAATGTGGCCGGGCTTAATCCAGAGGCTTTCACCTTCAAAGTATTTTGGAGGTCTTGCATCAAGTACCACAACATTTTCATTATCTTTAATCTCTTTAAATTCTTTATATTCAATATAGTAATCTTCGCGTAATTCCACATTAAAATAAGATTCTTCCACAGTGGGAAAAACCTTAATCAACTTTTTTCCTTCCTCTTTCCACTTATCTATGCCCCCATCTAAAAGATAGACCTCACCATGCCCAAACCTTGAAAGGGAATAAGCAGCCATGGTCTGACCCCATCCATCTCCCCTTTTTGAGTAAGCGCCTTTACCAGTGTATACAACTGTGGGCACGTTTTTTTCAATCCCCAGTTTTCTGAATATTGTCCTGACCGCTTCTCTCGGAATATATTTTGTGGGATCATTTTCACGCATCTCTCTGAGGAACCATTCATTAAAATAATAAGCTCCAGGGATGTGTTCTTTAATATAGTCGTGAACATCTGGCTGAGCGTCAAATATCATGATTTCTTCGTCTATGTTATCTTCTAAAAAGTCTGTTGAAATCCATTTTACTTTTCCATCGCCTTTTGAATAGATACCAGCAATCATATCCAAATCTCCTTTTTTAATAACCTGGATTTAATATGTTCATAATGATAATTGTATATTACCCTCAAAAAATTTTACTTAAATTAGATAAAACTAAAGAGGCCATATCGTGGATTTATACGTAAAAGAAACCGGAAAAAACAGAGATAAAACGATTATATTTCTCCATGGAGGTGGAATCGCCGGCTGGATGTGGTATAAGCAAGTAGAAGCATTCAGTGATTATCACTGCATTGTCCCTGACCTTCCAGAGCATGGAAAGAGCGCAGAAATAATGCCGTTCACCATTCATGGCGCTGCAGATATGGTAATTAATATAATCAAAAATCAAGCCCACAATGGGAAAGCTCATCTTGTTGGAATATCTTTAGGCGCTCAAATCATCGTCCAGATTTTAAGCAAGGCCCCTGAAGTCGTAGATCATGCTCTTATAAGTGGAACACTCGTCCGCAGTATTCCCTATAAAGAATCTTTTCTAAAACTCTTGAATTATCTTATTAAAGTCTATGGACCAGTTAAGGACACAGATTTTTTCATAAAAGCCAACATGAGAATGTATCATATCCCCAAAAGTCTTTTTAATGAGTTTAAAGAATCCACATATCTTATAAGGAATGATTCTTTAAATAGAATTTTAAAGGAAAATATGCTTTTTAAAATGCCTCATGGCCTTAAAAAAGCCAATGTACCAGTTCTCGTGATGACCGGGCAAAAAGAACATGTGATACTAAAAGAATCAGCAAGGGATCTCCTGCATTTACTTCCAAATTCATTAGGAGCAATGGCTTTGAAAGTTGGGCATTTGTGGAATATAGAAAATCCAGAATTGTTTAACGAAACATTAAGAGCATGGATAACTGATGAAAATATGCCGAAGGGCGTTGAACCGATAAAAAAAATAGTATTTTTTATGATTCATAAATAACTTTTCAGCAGGACAGCCCAATTCGCGCTGTTTACACACTCCGCATGTTAAAAAGCTCCTGACTAACGCATTACCTGCAAATGAAAGAATTAACATTGCTGCCATCAATATTAAAATTATCCATGAGAAATTATAAATTAAAATGATAATTCCAGCAACTAAAGGGAAAATAAAGACCAGCAATTTATACTAAATTTCATTATGGTGCAATAGGCATTAACCTCAAATACCTTGTAATATGATATCTCTTTGAAAAAGATGCTGATTTAAAAGAAGCAGAGGCTAATGGTATGGTTGATGAATTAAAAATATTGACATTATATGAATTGAAGGCCAATGGATATCCTGAAGATGTTTTAGGTGAAATACAAATCGTTTTTACCACTGATGAGGACATACAGAGAGAAACTGGCGGTAATTACTGGTATTATTTAAATAAAGTTTTTTTTATTAAATATGGCTTTTTTTAAGATTCTTTTTTTTAATTAGAATTAGTTTTAGATGTAATAACTGCTATTAATTTATTCATATCGCTTTATTTTAGATAAATATTAATATTATTAAAAAACTAACCTATTTGTAGAGTATATCAATTATAATCACTAATTATCTTAGTTAATGGGCTTTTTCACCTTAAATTATATTTTTTGAGTGCACCATGCTTGATTTCAAATAATACTGAATAATTTAATTAATCAAGCACAAAGGAGGTGAAAAAGATTAGAAGACAAGTGATTACAAATAAAACTAAATTTTTTATTCCTTTACTGCTTTTAAGTTTAACCTTACTATTTTGTGTGGATACTGTTTCTGCTACTGGATCAAATAATACAACACTTCCATCGGACAATTTAACTGTATCTGACGTGCAAACAACATCTAATTCCAGTAACTCAACCACCAATAATTCTTCAGACTCCGAAAATAACCAGACACTACCCGATCCTCAGGTTTGGCGCGGTGGGATCCAAGTGGGACCCAATTATACAACGATCCAAGATGCCATAGATAATGCCATAGACGGTGACACCATAATGCTTGAAAATGGACAAACCTTCAGTGGGGATGGCAACACACGAATTACCATATCCAAAGACTTGAACTTCGATGTAATGGACGGTGGAACAGCCACCATAGACGGTGAAGGAACCAGATGGGGTTTTGTAATTTTTCCAGGTCGTACTGTTACTTTCAACCACATAATATTCCAAAATCTTTCCAGTTCAGGTGGTGGTGCCATCCGCAATTTTGGTACTTTGACTGTCAACGGCAGCACATTCACAGACAACAGAGCTCTCGATCGTGGAGGTGCCATCTATAGTGAAGGTGGTTCTTTGACTGTCAACGGCAGCACATTTACCGGCAACACCGCAGACTATGGTGGTGCCATCTACAATGATGATAGTACTTTGACTGTAACCGGGTGCACATTTACTGGCAACACTGCAGATTTTGGTGGTGCCATCTGGAATGATGGTGGTGCCATCTACGATGATAGTACTTCGACTATCAATGGCAGCACATTCACAGACAACACCGCAAGAAATGGTGGTGCAATCTTCAATTATAATTGGGGTACTTTGAATGTTAATAACAGTACTTTCACAGGCAACAATGCAACTTATGGTGGTGGTGCCATCCGCAATTTTGGTACTTTGACTGTCAACGACAGCACATTCACAGACAACACCGCAAGAAATGGTGGTGCTATCTATAATGAAGATGATTTGACTGTAACCGGCAGCACATTCACCCGCAATACTGCAGATTGGTATGGTGGTGCTATCTACAACTATGATACTTTGGCTGTTACCGACAGCACATTCGACAGTAACACCGCATCTTATGGTGGTGGTGCCATCCGCAATTTTGGTATTTTGACTGTTACCGGCAGCACATTCACAGGCAACACTTCAACTGGTGGTGGTGCTATAGAGAATAGAGGTATTTTGACCGTTACCGGCAGCACATTCGACAGTAACACCGCATCTTATGATGGTGGTGCCCTCTCGAATTGGGTTACTTTGACTGTAACCGGCAGCACATTCACCCGCAATACTGCAGATTGGTATGGTGGTGCTATCTACAACGAATACTCCGGCGATTTGACAATAAATGCAAGTGAATTTACCGATAACACTGCAGAGACTGGCGGAGCTATCTTCAATGCAGGTACTTTGACTATTTCAGATGCCCAGTTCAACCAAAACAGCGCAGAAGCGGGCGGTGCCATCTACAATTATGGTGCTTTAACAGTTAATGACAGTACTTTCACAGATAACGGTGGACCGGACACAACATTCGGCGGTGCTATCTACAACGCCAACATCCCATCGACTGTATCTAACTGCGCTTTCGACGGTAATGATGCAGATTATGGAGGTGCCATCTACAATCAAAGCGAATTAACCATAACAGACAGTGAATTTACAGATAACACTGCAGATGCAGGTGGAGCCATATACAATTATGGCGATTTGACTGTGAATTTCTGTCGGATTGTTGGAAACACCGCAAATCAAGGCAGTGCAATTTACAATAACGGAGGGGCAGTGAATGCTACACTTAACTGGTGGGGTTCAAATACAGACCCAGCAACTATTCCAAACCTCATTGTAGTGAATGATACTAGTTCAGTGGATGCTTCTACTTGGGTTATTTTAACCGTGAATGCAAATCCTGCAGCCATCAATAATGGCGAAACATCGACTATAACAGCAGATTTCAATCATATTAACGGCGGTGACGATTTAGTTGGCGGGCATATTCCTGATGGGCCAATAACTCTCTCAATACCATGGGGTAGTTTTACTAATCCTGGAATAACTCATTCATTCACAGCAAACACTGTTGCTGGTGTTATGACTGCTACATTCTATGCTAATGAGGGTGCTGTAAATCATCTATTTAATCCAGTAATGGTTACTGCAACATCTGATGGATATACTACCAATGAAACGGAATCTGCTTATATTACAATTAACAAAACATCAGACTTATATATCAAAATAACAAGTAATGAAAACAACCCAAAAGTCGATGAAACATTTACATTAACTTACAAACTGGGAAACAAAGGGCCAGATGCAGCACAAAACGTTACAATAACAATACCATTACCTGAAGGCTTTGAATACATCAATATTAGTGGTGATGGAGTCTGGACTTACAATGAAACCACAAGAACAATAACATGGACTTTAACAAGCGTTCCAGTGGGAGACCCGTACCTGTATATTTCGGGTTATGTAAACAAGCCGGGAGTATATGTATTTGGTTCATCAATATCTTCAGAGACTTACAATATTAACAGTGAAGGTGTCACTTCAGTTACAATCAATGCAGTATCACAGGTAAAAGCAGCAAGCAAAACTGTACCAATGCAAAGAACAGGATTACCAGTAAACTACTTAATACTGGCCATTTTAATGGTTATCGGTGGATTTTTAGTGCCAATAAGAAGATAAATCATTTTCTTATTTTCCCTCAAAAATCATAGATTTTTGGGGCCCCAAACACAAAGCATGCGAATCTCTCAAACCCGAAGGGTTTGGAGCCCTCAAACACGGAGTGTTTGCAGGCTTCGATTCACTGCGTCAAAATCGAAGCTTACGAACCTTCGGTTCGTGCTCCGAAATTCTTCGAATTTCGAGAGATTTTGACAGTGTTTGAGGGTTTTAATTTTTCTTTTTCATAATAAATAACCGTATATTGAAATATAACAGAGGATAGTGAATATTAGAAACGGTATTTTACACCCTTGAATAAAAAGAGCAAAATTACGTGAATTTAAATTTACCTGTCCAATTAAGATGTTTAAAACAGCGAAAGTCACTTCCATTCCCATCATCTGGCCCACAACTCGCATAGTGTTCAATTGCAGTTGAAACGCCGTAAAATTTATTATCAATATATTCAACTGAAATTTGAGTACTTGAAGAAGCAGAAAGACCATAACCGGATCCTATAATAGCTAAGGCAAGTACTATAAGTTCAAAAGCTGTATTTTGTTCTAAAAACAGGAATATAGTTAAACCTATGGCTGTTAATGCCATTCCAATGGCCGCAATGTATCGTGGCCTTGTATAATCCAGCATTCTACCAACTAGAAGTGAAAATATGGCTATAAAAACTGATTGGACACATAAAAGTAGCCCAGTTTGGTCAGGACTTAGATCCCTTATGTTTTGGAGGTATAGGGTTAAAAGAAAAATGGTGAATATTCCCGGACCATAATTTATAAACGAAGTAAGGTTGTTAATTACGTATACTCTATCAAATAATACTTTAGGATGTATTAGAGGATTTTTAACTTTAGTTTGAAGCCAGATGAAGAATATAATTCCCAAAGATCCTAATATCAATGATATTATCCCCAAATTACTTGTAATTTCTGAAAATCCATACATTATTCCAATTATGGATAATGCAAAAACTATGGTGCTGCTTAAGCTGAACTTGTCTTCATGTGCTTCTAACCATTCTCCTTTTAGTTTAATAATTGAAATAATTGAGAGTATCCCAAAAGGAACAGCAAAGAGGAAAATAGATCTCCAGCCGAAAAATGTGGTCAAAAATCCTCCTAAAACGGGGCCAGTTGAAAGTCCAATGTATGCTGTGCCCACACTAAAGATAAAGCCCTTCCTTTTTCTTCTTTTGGAAATACAGAAGCAATTAAAGAATATACATTTGCAAAAATCATTGCAGCTGCTATCCCCTGTAAAATCCGGGATATAAATAGTATAGTGCTTGAAGGGGCCATAGCAGACATAAGACTTGCCAAAGTGAATATAATTATTCCATAGACGATTATCTTCTTTTTTCCATAGATATCGGCTATTTTACCAAATGGAATTAAAAGATACCATTAAAAAGTAGATATAAACTTGGAATCCAGCCTAAAAGTATGGAGTTAAGTTGAAAAAATCAATGTAGAAACTGGTAAATTGAATAGAGAATCCAGCCTAAAAGTATGGAGTTAAGTGCAAAGGTTCTACCAATATCTGGCAATGCTATATTAACAGAAGAACTTATGTACGGGACCAGAAAACTGACCAGAATGCTTACCAGTAGCACATACTTTTTAGTTGTTTCCATTTTCATGAAATTCATCATTAATAGTTTATTTAGGGATAATATAAACGTTTAGCAGTATTAATTGGAAATTAAAGAATATATTTTCAACTAAAATTGGGAGTAAAAACTATAAATTGCTAGAAACTATTAAACTTAATAAAGTTTAGTAATGAAAACTTTAAAGAGGAGATGTATCATGAAAATTGGAATTATAGTTCATTCATACACTGGTAACACTTATGAAGTTGCTAAAAAGCTTGAAGAAAAGCTTAAAGGCGCTGGAAAAGATGTAGAAATCCAAAGAGTAAAAATGGTGGGTGGAGATGAACCTAAAGGTAAAGATATAGAGTTTGAAAACCCACCAGAAGTAGATAAATATGATGCGTTAATTTTTGGATCTCCAGTGCATGCATTTTCTCTAGCCGTGGCAATGAGAACTTATCTAGAGCAAATACCATCGCTCCAAGACAAAAAAATTGCACTTTTCGTTACTAAGAACTTACGCTTTGAATGGACTGGTGGAACCCGTGCAATTGGTCAGATGAAGAAAATCTGTCAGGCTAAAGGCGGAATGATATTCGGAACAGGAATTGTAGTCTGGAACAAACAGCGCAATAAAAAGATTGCCGAGTTGGCTGAAGAGTTTAGTAGATTATTTTGATTTATTCTGCTTATTCAATTACAAAAGTATTCTGAGTTAGAGAGGGATTATGAAATATTGAAATGTAAAAATAATTAATTTTATTTTCTTTTTAGTGGTGAATTTAAAGTTATGGTGTCTTAAGTACACTGATTACAAAAGAAACAAATAATATTTGATAATAACAATATTTGACTCTTATAGAACCGGTGAGTTGTATGAAACAGGATAATAACTGGAATATATCTCAAAAATCTATTAAAATGCCTCTAATTATGTTAATTGTTTTTATGGTAATTGCAATTATTTCCTGGAAGCTATCAGACAACTCTTACATGCTATTTAATTTCTTATTTATTGGATCAGCAGTTTCTATGGGTATTTTCTTAAATCAAGCATTGCCCAGGGAACATATACTGTGGGGGCGCCGAATAACTCTATTTTTAGTTGGAACATACCTTTTAGTCATTGTAGGATTGTGGAATAGTGAAAATATGCAAATAGAAGCATTTTTCGCCTCCATCTTAACCGGAACATTGATCGGGGCGGCTTTTATTCATATTGCAGTTGCAGAAATTGCATGGCCAGTGATTTTCAATCGCGGATGGTGTGGATGGGCCTGCTGGACCGTCATGATACTGGATCTACTCCCCTGGAAAAGGCCTAAAAACGGGCATTTACCACATTTGGGCGGTTTAAGGTATATTATTTTTGTCGCGTCATTTATTGTAGCTTACATTTTTATATCTGTACTTTCTGGAGATTCAATTATTTCAAACACTACAACAGCGCTTCAATGGTTTATAGCAGGTAATGTGGTATATTATGCTGTTGGAATAGCCTCAGCGGCTTTCTTAAAAGATAACAGGGCTTTTTGCAAATATTTCTGTCCTCTTACAGTTCTTCTGAAAGCATTTTCACGATTTTTATTTATGAAAGTAGATATAAGCAGGGATAAATGCGATGATTGTGGTGTATGTGAAAAAATGTGTCCAATAGACATAAAACTCCTTGAATATAAGAAGCAGACCAGCGTATTCTCTCAACCGAGTGTATACTGTGCATTACATGTATTAATAGCTGCACACGAAAAGCAATAGAAGTCACTGGTAAATTTGATATTGGAGGCAAGGAATATCTAAAATATAAACCGTAGGGCAGGAGATTGAATAAATAAAGGGGTGAATAGTTATGAGCATGGAAATCTACTATTTTTCTGGAACGGGGAACTCTCTGGCTGTAGCAAGGGATATCGCTGGAAAAACTAATGGTAAATTGATATCAATAGCCTCTCTAATGGATAAAGAGAGCATAAAAACCGGTGCAGATGTAATTGGAATGGTTTTCCCCATTTATTATGAGCCTTACGGCGGTGTTCCACTTATAGTTCGAAGATTTATCCAAAAACTGGAAAATATTAGCTCAAAATACATATTTGCCATTTGCACCTATGGAAGTGGATCTTTTAAGTCATTAAAATTTTTAGATGAACTTATTGAGTTACAGGGTGGCAAATTAGCTGCAGGATTCATGGTGAATATGCCCAATAACATGGCAGGAGAGAACATTAACAACGCCCAAAAACAGCAGAAGATGTTTAATGTTTGGAAAGAAAACATTGATATTATATGTGGATATGTTAAGGCCAGAAAAGAAGGCGAATTTGATTTGCCTAACGTACTGGTTGGTAAAGCCTATTTTTTGATCAAATTAATTGTCACTCCACTTATTTTCTTATTTAAACCCATAACATTAAGACATTTAAAGAAATATTCGAATTCATCAGGTAAATCATACGAAGAACTCCTGCCATTAATGGACAACAGTTTTTATACCTCTGATGAATGTATTGGCTGCGGAAATTGCTCCAGAATTTGTCCAGTAAGAAATATTGAAATTGTTGAAGGCCGGCCGGAATGGCTGCATCACTGCGAATTCTGCCTGGCATGCTTTCACTGGTGTCCGGAAGGAGCAGTTAAAAGCAGTGAATTAAAGAATACAGTAAGATATCACCATCCTGATGTTAATATTTCAGATATGTTAGAGCAAATTAATAGATGATTGCATAATTTCAAAAAAGGAAAAGTATAAATGCGGTTGATGCTCGTAATGCTTACGAAAACGATTTAAGTGATAAGGGAATTAATTTTATTAGTAATTACAACTTATACAGGGCATGATCTGTAGAATCTAATTGAATTAATTGGAAACAATGAGCTCATTAATACTTCAATTTAGTAGGAGTTCCCATGAAGAAAGTGTTTTTATGGTGGTTAATTGTAGGGAGTAAAGGCGGAGAAAATCGTGCCAGAATAATACTTGAACTAAGTAAAAGGCCCTACAATGCTAATAAACTCGCAGAAAAGCTTTCTCTCGATTATAAAACTATCAGGCACCATATAGATGTTTTGAAGGAAAATGACCTGGTTAAATCAACTGGAGAAAAATATGGCGCGTTATATTTCCTCTCTGATGAAATGGAAAATGGTTTCGATACATTCCTGGAAATTTGGGAAGAATTCAAGGAAACTGGTAAATAAATGAATAGGAAACGAAGGTAAAAACATGTTAATGGAAATTAATTTATTTGGACTGCCGGATATACTACCTACTTTATTAATATTGGTTAAATATTCGGCTTTAATAACCAGCATTGCCAATATCTGCCTTTTAGCCTGTATGCTCTACGTGTACCTGGAAAGATACCTGAAAGTTAAATCCAAATTTACCACAACTCTGGTTTTATTTACATTACTTTTCTTGATTCAAAACATTTTATTTTCGGTTTATTTCGTATTCAACGTTCCTGAAGCCATTTTCAATGCTCTTGTTCTTTTAATATTCTTAGGACTTGAATTTGCTGCCTTGGCATTGCTCTTAATGATAACAAGGGAATAAAACACAATTTTTTTTTAATATCCCTAAAAAATCTGATTTATTTAAATTGGATGGTTTATATTTTTTAGAATTTATAATTCCTCACTTGATTTTGGAGTGAATTTGGAGGGAAATCCCACAATAATGTGGGGAAAATTTGGAAAAATTACTTTTAAGAGTTTAAACAAGATTTAAGTAGTCAATAGATGATTAAAAAAATGAAACTAGTTGACTAAATTTTAGATCTTATTAAAAAACATCATTTGAGTTTTATAATTCAAATGGGGGAGAATAAAATGGTTGATATAAAAGAAATTAAATCAATTAAACTGACACCCTTTACCCGGATGTCAGCATCAATACATGCAATTCTGGGATTTGTTGCAGCATTAGCAATGCTGATAATGCTCGTTATTGTGCAGGCTGCAGGGATTACCGGTCAATTCGCGCCTCAATTTGCGCATTTTAATTGGATAACTGGAGTGGGAATACCTCTAATTGTGATCCTTCCCATAACTGCATTTTTAATTACAGTAACTGTAAGTTTCATATCTGCAATGTTATACAACATACTGGTACCCAGATTAGGCGGAATAAAGTTAGAATTAGAGGGTGAAGATGTAGTAAAAATACCGGTAATTGCTTTTTCCCTGATACTATCAGCAATTGGGGCAATATGGGCGTTTATTGTAGGATTATTAATGGCGGCATTTATTGCTCCATTTTTCTCATTAATTAGTTCAGTTCCTATACCGCCTGAAATAGCAGCAAATATAACCAATGCTACTGGAAATGCGATAAACAGCTCTGTATTTGGACCTATTGGAATAATAGTGACATTGCTACTGGTAATAGGAATGCCTATCATGGTATTTGTATTTGGATTTATCTGGAATGCTTTATTTGCAATATTCTACAATTACTTAGTCACCAGAGTAGCTAAAATTAAACTGGAGTTCGCAAATTTAACAGGAAGTTTATATGAACTTAAAAATATACCTGTAATGCCAACAGCCTTTGCCGTGGCCCTGCTTTATGCATTATTAGGAATAATCTCCGGTATTTTAAATCAGAATTACGGGGAATTTATAACTAATTTCATATTCTATTTCATAGGAACAGCAATAGCTGCGCTATCCTACAACTATCTGGCACCGAAAATTGGTACAATTAAATTAAACATGGAATAAAAAGGTATCTAAAATAATAAAAGCATTTTTATAGGCCTGTTGGTCTTTAAAGTCGACGAAGTCAATAAAACCGCTCTCTGGAGCCATTAAATGCTGATAATTTTTACGCCGCCTCTCTACATAGCAACGTGGTCTTGGTAGCGGTTAACATTTCCTGGCCTGAATTGGGCCAGGAGACTTCTGAAACCAAATCTACGATACTGGAATAATATCAGATTTATCAATTATTAGGGGGGAATACATGAAAGAGATTTGTTACGGAAAATACGGGCCTCCAGAGGTTCTCAAGCTGGTTGAAGTGGAAAAACCTGTTCCTAAGGATAATGAAATACTGGTTAGAGTACATGCTACAACAGTAACAGCCGGTGATGTTAGAATGCGAAGTTTTAATGTCCCCCGTTTACAGTGGCTTTTTGCGAGATTATATTTGGGTATTAGGAAACCAAGGAGACCTGTTCTGGGGATGGAGCTAGCCGGGGAGATTGAAGAGACAGGCAAAGATGTTAAAAAGTTTAAAAAAGGCGACCAGGCATTTGCATCTACCTTTGGTGTGAATTTCGGTGGTTATGCTCAGTACAAATGCTTCCCTGAAGAGGGGATGCTGGCACTTAAACCAACCAATATGAATTATGAGGAGGCCGCAACTGTTCCTGTCGGCGGAACCACTGCTTTACGTTTTTTAAAAAAAGCAAATATTCAAAGCGGTCAAAAAGTCCTTATCTACGGTGCTTCCGGGAGTGTAGGTTCTTTCGCAGTTCAGTTGGCTAAGTACTTTGGAGCAGAGGTTACTGGGGTATGCAGTACCACCAATTTAGAGTGGGTGAAAGATATAGGAGCAGATAAAGTAATTGATTACACCAAAGAGGATTTCACCCGAAGTGGAGAGACTTATGATATCATTTTTGATGCGGTAGGCAAGCTTTCGTCTTTGCAAGGTAAAAAATCTCTTGCAAGGAAAGGAATCTTTCTTTCTGTTCTGGGTTCTTCAGAAAAAGAAAAAGTTGAAAATCTTATCTTCCTTAAAGAGCTTATTGAGGCAGAAATGATAAGAACAGTCATTGATAGATGCTATAATTTAGAAGAAATTGTTGAAGCGCATCGGTATGTAGAAAAAGGCCATAAAAAGGGAAATGTGGTCATAAATATGGAAAATTGGTGGTTAAAAAAGATAAAAGTTAAAAAGGTGATGAAATGGGGGAATATAGAAAGACAGGAATAATTGTAGGAGTATTATTTATAATTGCGACAGTTGCATCTATATTGGGCACGCTATCTTTAGGCTCGATTTTAGACGCTCCCAATTATCTTACTAGCGTTTCTGCACATGGAAACCAAATGATAATAGCAGTGATATTTTTCTTAATAGCTGCAATTTCTGCATTTGCTACTTCATTTATGTTGTTTCCAGTACTTAGAAGGCATATTGAAAGTTTAGCCATGGGTTATGTTGGTTTAAGACTATTTGAGAACGTTTTCTATGTTGTTGGTACCGTGGGTCTTCTTATAATATTAACCGTAAGCCAGAAATATGTGGCAGGAGCAGTTGATGCTTCATATTACCAGGCATTAGGTACATTACTGCTGGCGTTACAAAATTGGGCTGTGTTGATTGGGACTTTGATTTTCTTTAGTTTAGGAAGTATAACTCTTAATTACGTATTGTATCAATCCAAACTAATTCCTCGATGGTTATCTCTCTGGGGACTCATAGGAGCTGCATTAGTATTATTATATGGATTGTTTGGTATTTTTGGTCTTGGAATGGGTCTAACTTCGCCATATGCATTACTGGCCATGCCAATAGCCGTGCAGGAAATGGTATTTGCGGTATGGCTTATAGTTAAAGGATTTAATAAATCTGCAATTCATAGGGATTCTGACAAAGAGAAATTAACAGAATAAATGCAATAAAAGAATTTGAGAGGATTAACATGGAATTAGAAGATTTTTACGACAAAATGGCAAAAAATTATGATAAAACAGAAAAGAAATTTGAACATATTAGCCTCAAAACTATTGAAAACACTAAAAAATATCTCAAATTCAGCGACAAGGTTCTGGATTACGCATGCGGGCCAGGAACAAAAACCTTAGAACTCGCAGGTTTGGTGAAAGAGATTCATGGTATTGATATATCGTCTAAAATGATTGAAATTGCTAAAAGAAAAGCAGTTAGACTTAAAATCTCCAATGTAGATTTCTCACAAGGAATTATATTTGATGAGAGACTTGAAAGAGAATCATTTGATGTGATACTGGGTTTCAATATTCTACATGCTTTAGAAGATACGCAGAAAGTTATGCAAAGAATAAATGAACTATTGAAGCCAGGAGGCTTCTTTATTTCAATAACACCTTGCCTTGGAGAAAAGCAAACATTAGTAAATAATTTACAATTCTTCCCTTACCTCTTGCTAAGTACATTGGGATTAATTCCACTTAAAGTGAAAAGATTCAAATTCACTGAACTAGAGGATTTAATATCTGAGGGAAATTTTCAAATTCTGGATACGGAAATTATATTTCAACGAATGTCTAGCTATTTCATTGCAGCAAAGAAGATAGATAATCAATGAATTCTAAAAGGAGATAAAAAAAATGAATGAACAAAAGTTTGATTTCGGAGGTTCTCGTTTATTTGAGAACTTTCCATGGATTTTAGGTTCATTGTTTTTAATCGCAAGTTTGGTGATATTTTTTTATTTTGAGTCATCTTATATTCAGGTTTTGTCATTGCCCCTTATTTTGCTGGCCGCAAATTTCTTTATGGGGACTTATGTGACATGGAATTTTACAAAGGCAGATAATATGACGCTTCCTTTTGTTGATCTATTCACCTCAGACGAGGATCTTATTCTTGATGCAGGGTGTGGTTCAGGCAGAGCCACAGTTGAACTAAGCAAGGTTTCGAAGAATGGACAGATTATCGCCCTTGATTTGTTTGATCCTAAATCTGAAAGTATAAGCAGCAGGGATTTGCTTGAAAAGAACCTGAAAATTGCAGGAATAACCGATAGGGTTCGGATCGTACAGGGGGATGTGACAGATCTTGAATTTGAGGATAACACATTTGATGCGACTATTAGTGTTCTCTTGGTGAATAATTTGGGTAAAGCAAAACTTACAGGTTTGAAGGAGCTTTTTCGCGTGCTTAAGCCCGGAGGAAAAATACTAATTATTGTCCCTGCATTCAACTTACAAACATTCGCAGTTATGAGTGTTTTCTCTTTAATACTCACATCCAGTAAAGAATGGAGGTCTCTCTTTGAGCAGGCAGGGTTCAGTCATCTTGACGAAGGGAATATCAACTTTGGAAAATTTTTCCTGTTACAGAAATAGCTTAGTTATTAACAAGCAAGGCTGTCTAATAATTCGAAATATGGAAAAAATCTAAGGATTAATAGGCTTAAAATCATGAAAGGGGATATCAGGGACGTTAAAAATAGACACTTATCTATTTTCAAAAAATTAATTATGGGACAGCCTCAAGCAATAAAAAAAGCAGAATATGGCAGTAAATGATTGTATCAATGATGAAACCATTGATAATAAAAAAATAGGTGAAAAAATGGAAAATAAATCTAAAGAACAAAGGATGTGTTTCCTATGAAATCTCTCCTGGTTTTATATTCATATCATCACCATAATACTGAAAAAATTGCTAAAGTCTTTGCAAAAGTTCTTGATGCAGAAATAAAAACGCCACAACAAATAAACCCTGAAGAACTTCAAGATTATGGCCTTGTAGGTTTTGGTTCTGGGATTTATAGTGCAAAACACCACGAATCCATACTTGAACTTGCCGATGAACTACCTCAAGTAAGTAGTAGGAACGCATTCCTTTTTTCAACTGCAGGGATAACAGGAAGATCCAAAGCGGCCAAAGATCATTCGAAACTCAGGGAAAAACTGCAATCTAAAGGCTATACAATTATTGATGAATTTCAATGTAAAGGTTTTAACACCAATAGCTTTCTTAAACTATTTGGAGGAATGAATAAGGGTAGACCTAATGCTCAAGACCTCAAAAATGCAAAAGAGTTTGCTCAAAATCTTAAGCAGGACAAGAATGGTTCATAGCAATAAAAACAGCGATTAGTAACGTAGAACGTATAAATAATCTACAATAGGATGAAAAATCATGAAAGCAGTTATATGCACAAAATACGGATCTCCGGATGTTCTTCAGCTTAAAGAGGTAGAAAAACCTATTCCAAAGGACAATGAAGTACTAGTAAGAATATATGCTACAACAGTATCAACAGGCGATGTTGAAATTAGAAAATTCAAAATGCCTGCATGGTTATGGTTTCCTGCTCGAATAGGATTTGGATTTAGAGGACCAAGAACAAAAATACTGGGGCAAGAGCTAGCCGGAGAAATTGAATCAGTAGGCAAAGATGTAAAACTGTTTAAGAAAGGAGATCAGGTTTTCGCACGTACAGGTTTTAGTTTAGGTGCTTATGCAAAGTACATATGCATGCCTGAAAATGGGATAATAACCATAAAACCGGCTAATATGATCTATGAAGAAGCTGCTGCCATTCCTATGGGGGGGAATCGAAGCATTGCATTTTCTAAGCCAAGCTAATATCCATAATGGGCAAAAAGTCCTGATTAATGGCGCATCTGGTAGCATAGGCACCGTTGCGGTACAACTTGCCAAATCATACGGGGCTGAAGTCACTGCAGTATGCAGCACGAGAAATCTGGACATGGTGCACTCAATTGGTGCAGATCATGTCGTTGATTACACGAAAGAAGATTTTACGGGAAGTGGTGAAACCTATGATGTTATTTTTGACGTGGTTGGAAAGAGTCCGTCTTCAAATAGTTTAGGAATGCTAAAAGAAAATGGACACTATCTTTTAGCTAATCCTGGGCTTTCTGAGATGATTAGGGGGCGATGGACTCCAAATAGAAGCAGTAAGAAAGTAATAACTGGAGCAGCAAGCGGAAAAAAAGAAGATTTAATATTCTTAAAAGAACTTATTGAGGCTGGAAAGATAAAAACAGTTATTGATAGGCGATATTCATTGGAACAAGCTGCAGAAGCTCATAGATATGTGGATAAAGGACATAAAAAAGGAAATGTAATTATAAATTAACTCTCAAAAAGGTGATTAAATCATGGAAGATGCGCAAATAATACTTTCAGCATTATGGATAGCTCTAATCGCAACATATCTTTTGGGGGATGTGCTTAGAATATTTAGCGGCGATTTCAAAGCGGGAGAAATAGGCGGTAAGAAACTTACCCAAATACAGTGGTTAGGAATTGCAGTATTGATGGTTATTCCAATTATAATGGTTATATTATCTTTGATATTACCTTATTCAGTAAATCGTTGGGCAAACATCATTGTAGCCATATTCCTGTTTGTTTTTAATATTATTGGATTACCTAGCTATCCTTCAGCTTATGACAAATTTTTAATAGCAGTAGGACTTGTGTTTAATATAATGACGGTTTGGTATGCATGGAATTGGGTCTAAAATAGTATTAGAAATTTGAGGGGGAAAACTATAATGACTACTGAAATTTACTACTTTTCAGGAACTGGGAATTCGCTTTATGTAGCAAAGGAATTGCAAAAACGGATTACTGACGTAAAGTTAGTACCAATTGTAAATCTCATGGATAAGGATATTCACAAAACTAATGCGAAAACAGTGGCTTTTGTGTTCCCTATATATTATATGACAGCCCCTAAACTTGTTAGGAATTTTATCAAGAAAATGGACTTAAAATCAGCAGAATATATTTTTGCTGTGGCTACAAGGGGCGGTTCAAGACATAGAGCTTTTAATGACATAGAGAAAACATTAAAGAAGAATGATAGGGTTTTGGATTCATATTTTACCTTAAACATGGTTTCGAACACTGCAATAAGAGAAAAAAATTATTTAGCTCCAACAAAGAAAGAACTATCAAATATAGAATCTGGAATTCAAAAGAAACTTGATTTGATTCAAAGGATTGTTTTAAATAAAGAAAAATATCGTAAGAAAGATTCTGATGCAATTACATCTGCTCCTTATGTATTAATAGATTTTTTAACACTCATTATTTCCATCATCAGGTTAATTAAACCTGAAAACACTGATTTTTATGTTGATTCAAAGTGTGCAGGATGCCAAACATGTGAAAAAGTATGTTTATCTCGAAAAATAAAAATGGTGGATGAAAAACCGGTTTGGAAAAGAGATATTCAATGTTATTCCTGTTATGCATGCATCAATTATTGTCCTCACCAATCAATACAGATCAGGTCCACTATTTTCTCTAAATCCTATACTGCTGAAAATGGTAGGTATTCCCATCCAGAAGTAACGGCAAATGATATTTCGGGGGAAAAGAGTCATAAAAGTTAAATTATTTATTGATTTATACAGAATGATAACTAATGAGGAATAAAAATGCCAGAACCAAATCAAGAAAATAATATTGTAGATAAACACTGGAAAGGTCTCTATAAAGTTGGAGGGGCAGCTGCTATTGTTTCAGCGATTCTCCTTTTAATTGAAATCATTGTTTTTACAATCTGGCCTCAACAGACAACTGCAATTGCATATTTTACATTGTTCCAGAGTAATAAGCTCATTGGGTTATTGAATTTCTACCTTTTAGAATTTTTTACATATATCCTTTTTTTACCCCTATTTCTGGCCATATACATTGTAATCAGAATGAAAAGTCAAAGTTCCATGCTTATCGCCCTAATACTTGCTATTATTGGAATATCCGTGTTCCTTTCAACAAATAATTCCTTTTCATTGCTTTCTTTAAGTGATCAATATTGGGCTGCAACAACAGAAGCTCAAAAATCAGTTTTACTTGCAGCGGGACAGACTATAATTGCCAACACAGGACAGAGAGCTGTTGGGGGTTTTAACATGGGATTCTTCCTTGTTTCAATTGCGGGTATTATAATGTCATTTACCATGCTTAAAAGCAGTGTTTTTAACAAAATGACAGCATACATAGGAATCATTGCTTTTGGGATTTCACTGGTAGATTATTTAAGGATAATATTCATTCCATCAGCGACTATTCTCCTTTTAATCATTGCTGTAGTATCTGGAATACTTTTATTAATGTGGCTAATTTTAGTTGGCAGAAGACTTTTAAAGTTAAGTAGGAGTCCTTCAATTATTAAAACCTGAATTCTATGCATTTGGTGATAAATTTTATTATTTCAGTTATAAAATATAATCATGAAAAAGAAGGCAGACTCAAAGGAAGAAAAGATTCCACAGCGAAGAATGTGGATGAACACCTGGCTAAACTTCCAGAAGAACAGCGTAAAGCACTTGAATGGCTTCGTAAGGTAATTAAAGAGGCTGCACCAGAGGCAGAAGAAGTTATTAGTTACAGAATTCCCACTTATAGATATCACGGGCCACTGGTACATTTTGCGGCATTTAAAAATCATTTAAGTTTTTATGGTGTTAATAGATCCCTTTTGGAGACTTTCAAAGATGAACTTCAAGAACATAAAATCTCAGGAACAACCATCCATTTTATCCCTGAAAATCCACTTCCAGAAGCGCTGGTTAGGAAAATTGTGAAAAAACGGATGAAAGAAAACGAAGAGAGTAAGAAATAAGGAAATTTGCCGATTGCAGGGATAATATTCTTATTTTAGGACCTTTATTGATTGTATATACCAATAAATCCTTTTTAAGTAAGTAAGGGCACGCTGGCCCCATGGGACCCTCCAAAGAAGCTTGTCGTTATTGATCTTTATAGATATGTTAGAAATCCAACGATAAGTAGAATTTTAATGATTTTTTAGGGGAAGTGCCGATTTTTGCTTCAATTGAGTTATTTTCATGGTTTGCAACTTTTTTTATTATAAATCATGTTTATATTGTCTATTGGGAAGAACCAAAGTTAATTAAAAGGTTCGGTAATGATTATATAAGTAATGATTATATTATTTATATGTTCTCCAAGATGGATTCCTCAGTTACGAAGTGATTAGGATGTTAGAAAC
>DAVZ01000072.1 GCA_002505765.1 Methanobacterium sp. UBA176
AATAACTTTACAACCCCTATTTCTATTGGAAATCAGGAGTGCATAATGCTTGTTTAATACATTATGGCCGTAACTTCTTAACACATTCTAGAAGGACATAAAAATATAAAAAATGAGAAAAACAGCGATAAAATTCGAAGAATGGTTAATTACTCTTTTAATGATATTTCTACTTCTCTTTTATTGGATTAATTTTTGCAGCTCTGATGGGTACTCTTATGAATATAGCGCTGCCCGGGATTTTATGCAAACATTTGCTGGGGATCCTGTGATTTCTTTATTCATTTTCCTGATTTTTGCTATCCCCCTTTATTTGTCCAACAGTTTCAATTTCCATTGCTTTAGGGTTTGTTTTCATGGGATTTACACCTGGAAGTATTCTGGTTTTTATTTATGCAGGTCCTGCCACAAATATGGCGGCGCTGTCAATGATAGTCAAAAAATTTGGAAAAAAATTTTTCAGCATATATCTTGCATCCATTGTGGTAGATTCCATTATAATGGGGTATACTGTAAATTTATTCAGTAATTTCTTATAGAAAGTATTGCAATTACAGATTTTAATTTGTATAACGGGTATATTCCCTTCTCTATAAAATTAATTTCAGCAGTTATCCTGCTTTGTTTGATAATTTATGGAATATATAAGACCAAGATAGCTAAATTAAATGAAAATTTTTAATTCAATGTTTAAAAAGAACTTTTAATTAAAAGTTTAAAATAATTTTTTGTTTTTTTAATTACTTATTTAGATTTGGCTTAATTTAAAAATAAATAGTTTTTTAATCATTTTAAAATAAGGAGATTGGGAATCTGGAATTTAAACCAGATTCCTTTGATAGACATCATTTTGGAGGATAAATAGGTATGGTAGAACCTAATTATATTATAATGTCTAATTTTACATGTTTGCAAGACTGAAAGTTTTGCAACCGTAAAAATCACAGCATGAAAAAATCAAAAATTTTTTCTGCCCCAAAATTAGAAGAATTTTGAGGGATTTTTACATGTTTGATTGAATGCTTAGAAAAATATGGTTTTAAGCAGTAAAAGGTAACTATTTGGCAGAAAAGTACTCAAACCATATTCTATGCATAAACATCCTTTTGAGAACATGGTTTTAAGTTTATTTTGATACATTTGAGCTGAGGATGACCTAAAACCATACTCTCTTCACTCCCATGATTTAGGCAAGCCTAAATTCTGAAAGTTAGGTATACCTAAATCTCTCATGGTATATAAATTTTGCTATTTTTCGGGTTGAATTAAATAAAAATAAGAAATTTGAATAAAAGAGATTTTTATTTTAAATCTCTAAACTCACTGAAATTTCAGGTAAACGATTTGATTGTTAATTTTACAGTCATCTCAATGGCTTTTTCGTCTTTAATAATGGGATAAGAATATTTTACTTCTGATACCCTGCCCAAAAGGGGACGATTAAAGTTTTCAGGTACCCTTCTAAACTTTGTTTCATAATTTTACAGCTATTTCTATTAATTGTACCATTGTTATTAACATATATGAATAACTTTCTTCCATCAAAATTTAAATTAATAATAATATTAACTGATGGTAGGTATCAAAATTATCAGGTAATAGTTCATCCGCTTATCTACAGCCGTAAATCTTGATATAGCAGGTAAAATTTAGATATTTTTTGAGAATAATACAATTTTAAGTCTAGATTTCAATGTAACTTTCAGGGACTGGAAAACTGGTCTGATAAGAAGATACTCTTAAATAATTCGAAAATATGGATATTGATATTAATTTAAATACAACCCGTTTTTAAATACTTAAAATTTCCAATGAATAAAATTTGAATTTTAAATTGTTAAACATGTGTTTTACCTTATAAAGAGGGTATCAAGATAGGATACTTTAGATCAGGCACTAAATCCTAAACTCATGATTCGAAGTAAATATTCGTTTTAACGAAAAAACTCCTGGAAATGAGGCAGTGTCGTTGTAAAGGCCCGATAAAGGTAAAATTGTGCTGCTGCAAGGACATTAGTTTGACTGCCATATCTGAGGAGCTTTATAACAAAAATGATTCATTAGATGGTATTCATATTTTTAATGGCTAATGGGAGGAATGCATGTCTATTGATTATCTCAAAGAATTTAATGAGGCATCTACATATTTTGGGGAAACTAAAGAATTTCAATGATAAGTTTGGTTTGTTTAAAGAAATGGGAATATGGAGGGAGGGCCGTTTTTCAATAAAATAATGTGGATAAATCAAACTGTTGTTATGGGAATATTAGGCTTTTTTGGTTATTCATTCATTGTAAACGGGATTCATCAGGCAAAGGATTCTTTTGAAACCTTAATTATTCCATAACTCTAATTTTATTTATTAATGGATTTATCTGTTGATTTGGGTTATATGCGAAGAGAATATAAGATGCTTAAGTTATAACTATTTTCAATCAATAATGAAGGTAATTAACATGATCAGTGGCAACCTGGTAAATATATTTACTGAAGAGATCTACCCAGCAGAAATAGAGTTTTCTGGTGGAGTAATAGAATGTGTGAGGCCAGTTCAAAGGAAATTCAATGGCTATATTTTACCTGGATTTATAGATGCCCACATACATATAGAAAGTTCAATGCTCACCCCTTCAAGATTTGCTGAGGCTGTTGTCCCCCACGGGACAACATCTGTTGTATCAGATCCCCACGAAATTGCAAATGTTCTGGGAATTAAAGGAATTGAATATATGATTAATGATGCAGCCAATGTTCCATTACGTGTATTTTTCACAGCCCCTTCATGCGTTCCTGCAACTCCTTTTGAAACTTCAGGAGCAATAATTGGCCTCAAAGAGATAGATAAACTGCTTTGTATGGAAGAGATGGTTGCTCTGGGAGAAATGATGAATTTCCCTGGGGTTTTAGCAGAAGATCAGGAAGTAATGGCTAAAATAGAATCATCTAAAAAACATAAAAAGCCAGTTGACGGTCACTCACCTCTTTTAAGTGGAAAAGACCTCTGTAAATATGTAAGGGCAGGAATTTCTACTGATCATGAATGTACAGATCCAGACGAAGTAAGGGAGAAAAGAAGGCTTGGAATGAAAATAATGCTTCGTCAGGGTTCATCTGCTAAGAACTTAAAAGATTTAATTGATTCTGGCGGAGATTTCATTGTATCTGACGATAAACATCCTGAGGACCTCTTAAAGGGACATGTAGACATGATGCTTAAGGAAGCTGTAGAATACGGGTTAGATGCCTTACAAGCGATCAAAATGGTAACTTTAAACCCTGCAGAGCATTACAATTTAAATACAGGGCTCATTGCTCCTGGAAAATCCGCAGACCTTGTTATTGTTGATGATCTTAAAAATTTCAACGTAAAAGAAGTGTTTATTGGTGGAAACAGGGTGGCAGTTGATGGGAAACCCTTATTTTCCATAAAACCCCTGAAACTTCAAAGTTCATTTAAATTAGTTTATAAAAAGCCAGATGACTTTGAAGTCTTATCCAATAAAAAAGAGGAGGAAGTAAGAGTAATTAAGGCTATTGAGGGACAATTATTCACTGAAGAAATTGAAGCAACGTTAAAAGTTGTTGAGGGTAGAATAAGGCCAGATATAGAAAAAGATGTTTTAAAAATTTCTGTTATTGAAAGACACGGCCATAGTAGAATGAAAAATGCATTTATTCAAGGATTTGGTCTACAAAATGGCGCTATAGCATCAAGCATTGCCCATGATTCTCACAATATAATCGTTGTTGGAACCAATAGTCAGGATATGGCTGATGCAGTTAACAAACTTATTCAAAATAAAGGAGGACTTGTTATAGCATCAAAGGGTGATCATCATGCTTTAAACCTTCCAATAGGAGGACTTATGAGCACAGAAACTGTTGGAGTAGTTGCCTATAAACTTAAAAGGTTACAAAATGCTTTAGGTAAAGTGGGATGCAAACTCACTTCACCTTTTATGACCATGTCTTTTATGGCCCTTTTAGTGATTCCTAAACTTAAAATAAGTGATAGGGGCTTATTCGATGTTGAAAAATTTAGGTTTGTAGATTTAATAAAATAATTATACCTTAAATGATATTAGATGTTTTGACTTTATAAATTCAGTTAAAGAAGAATCTGGCGGTAAAATAATGGAATATCTGAAATCATTGAAAAAGAACCTTATTTGCTGGGAAGCAAGAAAAAAGGAATTTTACAGATAAAGTTAAGCACGATAATTTTAAAGAATTGTCTTAGGAATGGATTTGTGGTAAAATAAATTTATCTGTTAATTAAATTACTTTTTTAATACATTTTTCTTAACTGATTATTATTTACATTTATTTAATTGAATACTCACTCATTTTTATTTAGTTTTTTAAAGGAGATTATTAAACAAATTAATTAATGAAAAAGTTTATATAATAATAAAACAAGATAATGTTTATTTTACCAAGTAATACTATTTAATAGTTATCTATGATATTGGGATGTTTATGGATGATAGGATGGACAACAAAGTTATTAGTGTACTTTTAATAGAAGACAATCCTGCTGATATTGCCTTGATAAGAGAAATGTTGAAGGAATCCCAGAATACTGATTTTAAACTTCATAATGTCCAGCACCTTAATGAGGGGCTTAAATATTTAAAGGAAAACTGGGTTGATGTACTTTTACTTGATTTAAACCTGCCAGATAGTCATGGCCTTGTAACATTCCAAAAAGCCAATGAAAATGCACCGGATGTACCTATTGTGATATTAACTGCATTTGATGATGAGGATACGGCACTAACTGCAGTCAAAGGAGATGCACAGGATTATTTAACCAAAGGAAATTTAGATAGTAGTTTTTTAACCCGTTCAATGTCATATGCAATTGAGCGTAAGTCAATTGAAAGTGAACTGAAAAAATATCAGGAACATCTTGAAGAACTGGTTGAAGAGAGAACTAATGAACTGAAAAAATCAAATGAAAGCCTTAAAAGAGAAATAAAAGCTCGAAAAAAGGCAGAGGATGAAATCAGGGCATCACTTAATGAAAAAAAGATACTTCTTGAAGAAATCCATGATAGGGTGGAGAATAATTTAATAACGGTTTCAAATCTAATAGGGCTTGAATATTCTCTAACTGACAAGGAACCAATTGAAATATATCAGGACAGCCAGAACAGGGTGAAAGCAATTGCTTTGATCCATGAAAGACTTTCAAAATCGGAAGATTTTGCAGTGATTGATTTTGCAGTGTACACAGATGAACTGATAAAATATCTTCTGAAATCATACGCAGCTGATCCAAATCTTATTAAAATAAATACAGGAATTAATGGCGTCTTACTTGATATTGATACTGCAATTCCATCTGGTTTAATTTTAAATGAATTAATTTCCAATGCATTAAAACATGCATTTAAAAATAGGCTTCATGGAGAAATAGATGTAAAGTTCTCACTGGATCATGGTATTTTTGAATTAATTGTTAGTGATAACGGAATAGGACTTTCAGAAGATTTAGATTATACATATGCAGAAACTCCAGGATTGCAGCTGGTTAATACACTGGTAAGGCAGCTTGATGGCATTATAGAACTTGATATTAATGGTGGAACCACTTTTAAAATTACATTTAGGGATTTTAAACCATAAAATTATTCTTTTAAATGATCTAAAATTAATTTCATGGCTTCTTTGTGTTCTACTCCACCAACGCGATTTACAAGGCGGGACATTTCTTTAATTCTATGGGAATAGATACTTGCAGTAGTATTATCCACCATTTCAATTCTTGAAATATATACTAAAGATTCTATTATGGCAAAAATAGCTCTATTTAAAGGTTGAAAGTTTTTTTCTTTAATTACAACATCATTTACATCAGCTTTTACTATATTTAATACTGATTTACCTATTTTATCCTCTTTTTCCACTTCTTTAATGCTTTTTACAGTTGCAGTGAAGAAAGCATCAGCACCTTTAATATAGAAATTATCATGGTATTTTTCAAAGTGGCGGGTAGATAAATCTCCAATAGTACTATTTACAAAAATAAGAGGATCATGAGTAATATTAACCGTAAATCGTGGATTTAATTTTAAATTTTGAAGTGTATGAGTTCCATCGTATAAATATAGAACAATCTTCATTTTGTCTTTGCAAATGACTCCAATTGGGGCGGCATTAGGTTCACCTGCCTCATTTTCGGTGCTTATTATTGTCTCGTATAATAATCCCTTTTCCATTCCAATAAAATGAAGATCATTCATTATTTCACCATAGACTTTTAAATAATTTAAAAAAAATAGTTAAAAAATTAGAAAAGTGTTTAGTAGGTGTCTCTACCTTTTAAGTATATGTATATAATATAGGCTATGATAAGAATGATGATTACAGGAAGTAACCATATAAATAGATAGAAAACGATCACTGCAAGTATAATAGCTACTATTATATATAAAATATCTTTAAGTTCCATAATATAAAATTATTATTTAATGTATAAATATATTTCTGAAAATAACTTGAATCAATAAAAAAGGATTAATTAGAGGACACGTTATGAAAATACTTGTTGTAAACAACTATGGACAGTATAATCATCGAATTCACAGAACCTTACACTATTTAAAGATTCCTTCAGAGATAATACCCAATTCAACCTCTCTGGTGAAAATTGATGAAAAAGAACCTGCAGGTCTGATACTTGGAGGAGGGCCTTCCATTGAAAAAGCTGGAAACTGCTTTAAATATGTTACAGAATTGAATTATCCTATTTTAGGCATCTGTCTTGGTCATCAAATAATTGCAAAGGCTTATGGTGGTGAAATTGGTGCTGCTGGGATTGAAAGCTATGCAAAAATAGATTTAAACATAATTTATGAGAATGATATCTTTAAAGGACTTGGAAACACGATGAAGGTCTGGGCTTCACATAAAGACGAAGTCAAAAAACTTCCGGAGGGCTTCAAAATACTTGCAGATTCTGAAATTTGTGATATTGAAGCCATGAAACATGAAAATAAACCGATTTATGGTATACAGTTCCACCCAGAAGTTTATCACAGTGAAAATGGCCCTAAAATATTTGAAAACTTCTACGAAGTGTGTAAAAATTATTCTCAAAAATAGCTATAAGATCGATCATAATTTTTCTTAGTGATATTACTTGCAGCGTTTATGAGTCATATATTATCCTTAGAATCAACGTTGTTTACTGTATTCTAAACTGCAGTTGATGTGGTATGCACGAATGGTTCATGGTAAATAACTATGCATTCATTTCCAATTAAAAACAGTTTATTTGTATCTGGCGGTAATTTTTTTATCAATTATTTGGAATACGATAGCTTAAATGTAGGGCACGATAAAAATGTTCGTATTTATCAGGAACTGGAATCCAGGGATTGTTGGAAGAAAAAATCCCATAAATCAGGCCTAAAATTAGAAAAGCAGTATCTGGACTTATATCTCTAAATTAGCTTATCATAAACAATATATTATATGATTTATTTTTAGTTAAATAATTGATATGCTATATATAATATCTAAAGAATTATAAAAGATAAGTTGAATATTCAATTTAGGAAAAATACTTTATTATTCTTATTAAAATTTAATTCAGGTGAAAAAATATGCTTAATCCATCTGATTTTATAAAAGAATCAATTAAAGAAATCAAAAAGCAAATAGGAGATGAAAAGGCAATAATTGCCCTATCTGGAGGGGTTGATAGTTCAGTTGCTTCAGTTCTGGTATCTGAAGCTATAGGGGATAGCCTTGTGGCCGTTTTTGTAGATCACGGACTTCTTCGTGAGGGAGAAGCAGAATATGTGCAGAAAACCTTTGAAAAACGTTTAAATTTTGATTGTATAGATGCTAAAGATGAATTTTTAAAGGAACTGGAAGGAGTGGAAGATCCTGAAGAAAAACGTAAAATAATAGGAAAAATTTTTATAAGGGTCTTTGAAAGAGAAGCAGAAAAAGAAGGAGCTAAATATCTAGTTCAAGGTACAATAGCTCCTGATTGGATTGAAAGTGAGGGAAAAATTAAATCCCATCACAATGTTGCCCTGCCTCATGGATTGGTTTTAGAACTTGTAGAGCCAATAAGAGAACTTTATAAAGATGAGGTTAGAATAGTAGGAACTGAATTAGGACTTCCTGATGAAATAGTTAACAGACAACCATTTCCAGGTCCTGGATTAGCTGTGAGGGTTGTTGGAATGTTAACAGAGAAGAAAATAGAGATCTGTAGAAAAGCAAACGCCATAGTTGAGGAAGAAGTTAAAAAAGAGGGACTGGATGCAACTTTATGGCAGTACTTCGCTGTTTTAACTGATACAAAGGTTACAGGAGTAAAAGGAGATATAAGAGATTATGGATACCTTGTTGTCCTTAGAATGGTTGAATCATGGGATGCTATGACTGCGCATGTGCCTGAACTTCCCTGGGGAATGATAAGAACAATTTCAACCCGAATTACTGCTGAAATCCCGGAAGTAACCCATGTTTCACTTTCAGTTAGTGATAAGCCTCCAAGTACAATTGAATTTGCTTGATTTATTTATTTTTAATTTCTAAGTGTATGGAAACAATACGTGAGATAATGAAAAATAATGAAATTACTCATGAAACTCTACATAAAATATTAATTCAGTTTTTAAGGACCACTAAAAAGTTCAATGAATTAGAAAAGATGATTATTGATGTTGGAGATGGTGAAAGGCTTTATCCATCTGAATTTCACGTTATTGGCGCCATTGGATATAATAAGGGTAATAAGGTTACTGAATTAAGCCATAAGTTTGGAATTACCAAGGGTGCGGTTTCCCAAGTTGTAAATAAACTTTATAACAAGGGTTATATTCATAAAGAAAAGAATGAAAAGTCTAGTAAGGAAATAGTATTATCTTTAACCGAAAAAGGTGAAAAAGCATTTGAAATTCAAGCTAAGTTACATAGAAAGATGGAAATTGAGTTTATTAAATATTTAGAGTATTTTGAAACTGAACAGATTGATTCTTTTATTCAAATTTTAGGTAAAATCGAAGATTTTATCGATGCATTTTTAAGTGAAGAGCAACAATAATTTTTTTCATCCATAGTTTAGTAGCTAAACTGTATTAAATTTAGGATTGATATTGTGTCTATGAAAGCAATGGTTAGAGAGCGTTTTTCACATCATTTTTTAAGTAGAAATATTTCAAAACACTGGAAGAGTCATATTCTCCATTTTCATGGGGTAACTAATAGTTCAATAAATGATAATAGAAATCTAAGAATGAAAAAATTCTCCATTAACGATGCGGATAAATGCGCAGAATTATTCAAAGAAGTCTTTTCAGATTATCCATGGTATGATAACTGGGTCTCTGTCAGTCAGACAAAGACTTATTTAATGGAATTAATTAAAAATCCGGTCTTTGAAGGATTTGTAGCATATGAAGGTTCTCAGATCGTTGCCGTATGTATTGGGCACAAGAGATCGTGGTGGATGGGAAAAGAGTTCTTTATAGATGAGTTTTATGTGTCTAATGAAAAGCAGGGAATAGGAATTGGAACAGAATTATTGGAACACGTCAAAAATAATCTTATTGAAGAAAATTACAGACGTTTAGTTTTATTAACCAATAAAGAAATCCCTGCAGAAGAATTTTATGTTAAAAACGGATTTCAAATCAGTGAAAATAGAATAAGTATGATCAATGAACTTTAGTAAATGGAATTTGATATAGAATATGCTTGTTGGAAATATAAAATTCAGGAGGTGGAACTCCTGAAGATAATAGGGAATTACATGCATTCAACAAAAGGAAATTACTCAATCGATTATTGGTAAGAAATAACTGGTTGATAGAGGCAATCGTGCATGAAAAGGTATTTTAAATGAGATAAAATCTTGAAGGTCCATCCTGAAGATATTAAAGAGATTCAATAACTCATCATGACAAAGTTCATGTTGTTATCTTGCATTGCTTGAAATAAATGGAGCCAGTATATTTACTTCAAAGGAGGATGTAACCTATATGTGGTATAAAAAAAATGCTTGAATAAAAAAATATTTTTCGTTTGTCCTTAAGCAAAAAGCCGAATAGAATCTATTCTTATCCTGAAATGGTTGGAAAAATCGATGTTATATAAACTCTACACACTTTTTGCCATGTGTGCTTGCTATGATAAGGATTTTCCATTTGCAGGAGATTTTTCAGAACTTCAAGGAAAAATATTGCCAGTTAGATCGTATGATCTGGTATGAGTTTTATAAGAATCTATAAATCAGGAACAGTAATAACAACTTTAGGATTTTAAACCCCTGAATGGGAGTGGTGCTAAAAGCTTTAATTTAATTATTACTATGTAGATGTGGTATTTTATCAGTTTATTTGTCATAAAAAAGGTATTAGAACAGTTAACTGTATCATAGAAATATTTGAAATCATCATATTAGCAAATGGAAGTTAATCAAAATCATCTTAAAATGGATTTGCCCAGCACAAAGAGAACTGATTAAGTGTGATAATCAACTGGATCAGTTATTGAATATATTTCTAATCTGAAGCCAAAAAAAATTCTGTTTATCTCAAGCTTGTTATTTTTTCTTTCATTTAGAGTTATTTACTTTACTTAATCTTACATCTTCCATTACGTATTCAATAGGAAGCGCTTCGTTATCAACTCCAATAAAAAGCTTGTTGGGTTCATTGGATTTAATTAAATCCTTTAAAGGAAGTAGAAGTTTAAGAAGCCCATCTAATTTACTCAATCTATACCCGTTTTCAAAAAATATGAAAACTTTATGGGGTTTCATCTCAGGTATCAATCTTTTAAGGTCATTTATTGTATTTAAAAGTTCATTATCTGATTTTATTGTTTCATCCTTTAATAAAACAACGAAATTTTCTTTTTTTTCTCTTCGATACTTCATTAAAGTCCTCTTATATTTTATTTAAATAATCCTTTAGAGTGATTCATATATTTTAAACTCTTTATTTCCATGTATTGGATAATTAATTGATCGTTTGCTACTTTTTTTAATTGAATTTATAATTACCTTCATAACTAAATAAATTTGCATTTTGGAATTTGTACATCCGATAATTTTTCAAATCAAACATTCTATTTCAGATTTTTTATATCTACTTATATATAAAGGCTACGCCCATATGTGTACATTCTTTAATCATTTTTTTCTATTTTGTCAATTTTAATTAAAAATTTTTTAATTATTAAATCAATAATAACATTATAGAGTTTAATAAAATAGTTTAGGCAATTATCAGTGAGGATACTGGATGAAAATTCATGATCAGGAAAGGTACTGGGATAGGGTAGCTGAAGAAAAAGAATTTTCAACCCTTTTTCAGTTTAAAGAGTTTGAAAAACACGTTTTGAAGGAAATGAACATCCTTGATGTGGGCTGCGGCTATGGTAGGATCTTAAATGAGCTTTATAATAAAGGATTTAATAATCTAACAGGAATAGATTATTCTGAAGGCATGGTAAATAGAGGATTGAGGCTTTACTCCTATCTAAATCTTATAAAAACTGATGGGAACACAATACCTTTTCCAGATAATGAATTTGACGCAGTAATCCTTATTGCTGTATTAACCTCCAGTTACAAGGATGAAGAACAGGTAAATCTAATTTCTGAGACCTCAAGGGTTCTTAAGGATGATGGAATTTTGTATATCAACGATTATCTCATTAATAATGACCAAAGAAATCTAAAACGCTATAAAAAATATAAAGATAAATACAGAACTTATGGCGTTTTCGAACTTCAAGAAGGGGCTGTTTTCAGGCATCACGATGAAAAACATATATTTAAATTAACTGAAAATTATGAAAGGTTAACATTTAAAAAAACGGTTTATGATACTATGAATGGTAACAAATCAAAAGGATTTTATTATATTGGAAAGAAAAGGTAAAAAATATCATTTGAGGATAGTTTTTAGACGAATTACTCATAAACTAATCTTTTAAAGCACCTGAAAATTAAATGTATACTAATTGGAATTCTTTGATAATATTGGATATTATTGATTATTTTTTTATATCAGTTTGCTATAAATTTGTATTGTTTATTAAAATCCACTATACATAATTTTCAGGTTAATCAATTACTTTTCATCTGCTATCATTACTTTTTTATCGATGAATGTAAATATATATTGGTATGATAAAGGGCAAGGAAGCTTACCTTAAAAAGCTTACAGCTAATCTGAATGTTAAATCCGTCGATGTTGGAAGGGAACTTGACGGCAGTACACCTCCCTCTATTTTTATCGGAAGCTGGAACTACCCTAAGGTATATGCAGGGCCAATGATCGCTCCTTTACAGGGTGATACATCAATTATGGACATGCCGGAGTCATGGATACCAAATCAGAAGACTCAAGAGGATATTATAGGCTACAGGCTTAGCCTTGTTCGAGGAAAACAAACAGTGGGCATCCAGGATCTTAGCAATTCTTTTGTTGAAAAGTTACAGGAAATATCTCTTTCAACAAAATCCATTGAAAGTGAGGCTGGATTTGGAAGCCGCCCAAGGGGGCTTTCTTTCACTGATGAAACAGCTCCGCATGGTCCAAGTGCTTTAATCGAGAAATTTGACATAGAAAGTGTTAAATGGGACCATCAACTGGAAAAAGTATATTACGACACTGATTTTAAAGCTGCAGAAGCCACAATTGACCTTCATAGCAAGGGAATTCCATTTTCAAGCATACAGAAAGCATTTTCTGTTGGAACAATGGGCATAGAAAGAAACAGGAAACTTGTACCCACCAGATGGTCAATTACTGCCTGCGACACAATAATTGCTGATAATTTACTTAAAGAAGTCAGAAATTATGATATACTTGACATTTATCGTGTTTATGAATTCAGCAGCTTGAATAACTATTATGCAGTACTTATAATCCCTACAGAATGGCAATATGAGTGGATTGAAGCATTTCTGCATGTTTTAGGCCGTGAAGAGCTTATATTTGCAGATCAAGAACTTAATGGTGGAAAAAAAGGATATTCGAGTGTTGGGGGATGTTATTATACCTGTAAAATGGCTGTTCTTGAAGCATTGGCACGAGAGAAGAAACAGGCAGGTGCAATTGTATTGAGGGAAGCCTACAATGGCTACGTGCCTTTAGGTGTTTTCAATGTCAGAGAAAATGTTAGAAGTGCAATGAATGAGATTCCAGTAGAATTTGAAGATATGAAAACTGCTTTAAATTATATTGAAACTAAATTAAAACTTCCAATGGAAAAATTTAAAGAAGCAAGCACTCTTCTTCAGGATTTGATTAGATCAAGGCAGATGATCCTTGATAGTTTTCTAAAGATTTAAAATGTTTATTTATATCTATTTCTTTCCAGAATTCCTTTTAAAACGTTTAATCGAGGTACTCTTTTCATATAATCCTTATATTCATTACCAAACCTTTCTAAATCCATTTTTTCTTCTTCGATCATAACATAATAAAGCATTATAATTCTTATGATGCCTATAATTACATTCAACCAGTATTGTGACATAAAAATAAGCGCGAGGGCCATTAAGATGAAAGATAGGTACATTGGATGCCTTGTTATAGAATAAATTCCTATATCAACAACTTTTACAGTTTCCAGCCAGTTTTTTCCTTCCATCTTTTTACCTGATGCTCTGAAATCCATCTGAGATTTTAACATTAAAATTATTCCAAATATAAGTATAATCCAACCTGAATAGGCCAATAAATCGATTTCAAGCCAGTTATAAAAAAATAGACATAGAATAATCTGTGCAATAAATAAAAAGGTGATTGAATAGGAAATTATTATAAATTTCCAGTTAGTTATCTGCTCTGTCATAAGGGATCTTTTATTCATTCTATATTAAAAATTCCACCAATGTTTAGAGGAACGACCTTAATATCCGATTTCCTTTCAACCATTTTTTTAAATCTATCCGGATCTGCATCTCTCATATGCATCGGAATCACAATATTGGGTTTAATGGCCAAAACAGCTTCAACAGCTTCTGGAATGTCCATCGTAAATATTCCACCAATTGGGATTAACGCTACATCTATTTCACCAAATTCTTTTATTTCAGGTATAAAATCTGTATCTCCAGCATGATAGATAGTTTTATCATTGGCAGTTACTAAATAACCAACATTTTCTCCTTTATGATGTAATTTTCTTGTAGAATTTCCGTCAGGAGTGTTGTAGGCATCAACAACCTTTATTTTAATATATTTCAGGTTTAATTCATCATCTGGCATAATTACTTTAAAATCACCCTCAATTCTATCTGCACATTTTTGAGGAGCTAAAATTAGAGTATCTAAACTAAAAATTTTATCTAATGCTTCTGGCTGCAAATGGTCCTTATGGAAATGAGTTACCAGTATTAAATCCGCCTTTTCTTTAAGTTCATCTTCAGGAATGCCTTGATTTTTAAAATAGCCAATATAACCTGGATCGATATGTATAACCTTATTTATTGTCTTAATTTTAAACCAGGAAGATTTAGATAATTTTGTTATTGAAACAACCATTTTTTACCCATCCCATATTTCATATAATTTGGATAGATTTAATATTAGTATTTATAGAGTAATTATTGGACAAATATAGAGATGATTTTTTTGGAGCTACGTTTTAAAAAACCGTCAAAAGAGGCAAGATATGCAATGTCTGAAGCTGCGATGAACGTTGATTATGCAGTAAAGAGAGGATTTCAAGAAATTCAGCTTGCAAAAGATAGAATAAGTTCTATTACACACCATGAAAACGTAAAAATTGTAAACTCCGGAAATTCTGCTATTCTGGTAGCTATGAGCACTTTTAAAGGTAAAATATTGATTCCAGATCAAGGAGGATGGACTGGCTTTAAAAAAATTGCTGAATTTTTAGGCCTTGAGACCGTAGAAATGCCTACTGAGCTTGGTATAATAAATCCTGAATCACTAGTGGAATATACTAATAAATACAAGCCTGAAGCCCTTTTTATAACCAGTTTTGCCGGATACATTGCAGAACAGCCTGTTAAGCAAATTTACGAGATATGTGAAGATAAAAATGTGGTTTTAGTTGAAGATGCATCTGGAGGAATTGGTGATAAAGAAAAAAAGCTCTCTAATGGTGATCATGCACATATTATTATAGCTTCAACCGGTTCTCCTAAAATAGTGAATGCTGGAAGTGGAGGATTTATATCAACAAATGATAATGAGGTCCTAAAAAAATCAAAGTATATTTTAAAGACTTTAAGGGCAAATCCAATTACTTGTGTAGGGATAGCTGAAGAAATCAAAAATGCGCCGGATATATTACTAAAAACAACTGAAGCGTGTAAGTTAATTAAAAAAGAATTTGAAAATTCAATTTATAAAGATAAAAGAGGGATAACGGCTGCTTTTAGGACTGATAACCCTAAAGAAACTGGTTATGAACTAAGAAAAAGGTTTGATGTTGAAGGAAGAAGCATTATAACCGTGTGTCCTAGATATGAAAGGATTATAATTGATGCTGTTTGCCTTGAAGTCAAGAATCTTGATCAAAGGTGCCTGGAGAATAAACTAATTAAAGAAATTATTAGAATTATTAAAGAAGTGATTGATTAAAATTGGCGGTTAAATATAGTTGAATCATTTATTTTCTATATGTGTTTCTATAATCGAGCTTAGCTGATGAAAGAATAAACTTCTCTTTTGACAATCTGGAACAATTAAACCTAAAATTAAATAAAATTAAATAGCAATTAACAGATTACCCTTATGGAAATTCAGGAACATCCTTTAAATTATCAGAGGCTTTATTTTCATTATCTGTGCGAATATATTTTTTTCCATTCACTGTAACTATACTTATCTCCAATCCTTTTTTTAATCTATCACCTTGTTTTAAAACTGTTATGAAAATTTTTCCATTTTCCAATTCTGAAATCACTTTAGTTCGCAGCCAGTTCTCTCGCATTCCAAATGAACTGCCTGTTAATTTACCTACTTTAGCCCATTCAATGTGTTTACCTATACTAGTATATTTAACGCCAGTAATGCCGTAATCTGCCATATTATCACTTTTCCCTCTTAAATTTTGAGGTATATTCTAACTAAATTCTTATAATCAATATTAAAATCATTGCATAAACAATCTGTTTTGTTTAAAAAATAATAATTCAAAATTTAAATCTAATAATTTTGTTTATAAAAAGAAAGATTTTTAGATGTTAATTTTACTATTAAAGTGTGTATTATGTTAAAAAAAAATAGAAATAGATAAATTTAAATGAAAATTAAATTTTAAAAGCTCATGACCATGGTTTAATGATTAAGACATTATCTTAATTATAATAAAAACCTTTAATGTAATATATTATAAAGCATTATAGATTAGGAGCATTAAAAATTAACTTAAAACTTAAATTAAGCTATTCTACTACATCTGCAAAAGCAAAATTTCTTCTTATGGAAGTGATTCTAATTTTAACTTCATCGCCCTTTTTGGCTCCATTTACAAAAACTATGAAACCTTCTATTTTAGCAATGCCGTCTCCATCTCTTCCCATATCTTCTATTTTAACATCGTATTCTTCTCCTTCGTTTACAGGAGATGAATTTGAATTATTATCTCTTCCGTAATTATTTCTGAACAATTTTTCACGTCCTTAATATAGCCTAAAAAAAGCTTGAACAACTTTTTATTTTTGATACTATATAAAATGATGTTTTTAAACCATCGAAAATCAAAAATTTTCGGAGCGCCGAAAATTCGTAGAATTTTCGAGCGATTGAATGGGCAGATTTAATAATATTCCAGTTTCCAATCTGGTACGAAACAATGCCTGCATTGTTAAAAGCCTGGTTTAAACGTGTTTTAGCCCATGGCTTTGCTCATAACATGCTCGAAGGAAAAATTAAAGAGCAGGGTTTTCTCGCAGGTAAAAAAGCAATGTTATCATTCACGGCTGGTAGTGACAAAGAAAGCTTTTACAAAGAAATTGAAGGTGAAGATAAATCTAAGTTATTACCGCCAATATCTAAAGCATTGCGTTTTACTGGTTTAGAAATGATAGATGCATTCGCCGTCTTTAATGCCATGCCATTAAGTGAAGAAGATGCAAAAAAGTCCATTGATGAATATTAAAAAATTTTAAGTGAACTTTAATATTATACTGAAATAAACCTTATTTTGAGGATTAAAAAAAAAATGTTAACCATCCATTAGTCCTAAAAGAATAAGTTAAGAGTAAAGCAGTATTGGAATCAGTAAATAAAAGCTATGCAAAAGAACTTGGAGTATAATAATGATTTTGCTTCAAACTGCATTAAAAGCTGTCATTTAGACTGTGAAATCCTTATATTTTATAATTTTTTCTAAATAGCGACATTGTGGCTAAAAATAGTCTAATAAAGTTGATTAAGTTTCCATTATCAAAAGGGTTGTTCTCTCCACCATCACATTTTTAATACTGCCTGCAGTTTTTATCTCATCATTAGAAATTTTATAAATTTTTTTTAAAGCATTTTCATCTGGATCTAATACACTATCATCCCTTTTATCAAATAAAACTTCCAATTTATACATCAAATCGTTATTACAACCCACAGCAACAACGCAAATATCCATTTTACCTTCTTTTAATCCTAAAATATCCAGAGCCTTTGATATTTGTCTCTGGGCTGAAGCACGCACACATATTTCGAGTCCAAGGTCTTTAGCAATGTTTTCGTTTCTCTCGAAGGCATTAATTGCATGAACTGTAGAATGAAGTAAATGTTCATATCCAGCAACTCCCTGTGCATTTAATGGTTGTATTATACAATCGCTACTTAATTGATTAATTTTATCCATTAACTCCTTAAAATCCTTTATTTCATGCCTGAATCCTGCTATCTGGATTTTATTTTCATAATTCATTTAACTCTGCCCATACTTGTTCTAAAACTAATAAATCATAAAACTTATTGCAAAATAATAAAATAAAGAAGTAGGATTATAAATCTCCTTCTTTAACCCTTTTAGCCTCTTCATCGCTTAATATTTTATTTACACCACTAAGATAGGCTTCTACACTGGCCATTATAATATCTGGTTGAGTGCTTCTTGCAGTGACTATGTTATCATCATGTTTGAGTTTTATAATAACATCAATTAATGCATCGGCACCGCCAGTTATAGCATCTACGTGGTATTCTTCAAGTTCAATATCAGCTAAATCTTTAATGCCTTTTTTAACAGCTACTATTGCTGCATCAACTGGACCTACACCAATACCTGCTTCAAGGGTTTCATTATTATTTATATTAAGCCTTATCGAAGCAGTTGGCGTAACTTTATTTCCAGACACTATGGTTAACTCTTCAAGTTCAACGACTTTATCAGCAATAATTCCCATAACATCCTCGGCAATCGCTTCTAAGTCAACATCAGTTACACATTTACCCATATCCCCCAGTGATTTAACTCTGTTGAAGATTTGATCGAATTTTTCAGGGGATACATGTAAATCCATTTCTTCTAACTTTTGTTTAAGAGCACTGGTACCAATGTGCTTACCCATAATAAATTTACGTCTATGACCAACCAGTTCGGGAGTTATAGGTTCATAAGTCTCAGCTTTTTTAATTACTCCATCTGCATGTATCCCTGATTCATGTGCAAAAGCGTTTTCCCCTACAATTGCCTTATTTGGCTGTAAATATACGCCTGTTATCCTCGCAACCATCTTTGAAACTTCGTAGAGCATTTTGATGTTTATATTTGTTTTAACGTCGTACAGTGAATAAAGGGAAACTACTATTTCTTCTAATGATGCATTTCCTGCCCTCTCTCCTATTCCGTTAATTGTACAGTGAACCTGGCCAGCTCCGGCTCTTAAACCTGCCAGGGAATTTGCCACAGCCAGTCCAAAATCGTTGTGGCAGTGAGCGCTTAAAGGAACACCTATTTTTGAAAGATTATTATAGAAATCATATGCCTTTTCTGGTGTAAGCATTCCAACAGTGTCACATGCGCATATCCTTTTTGCACCCGCATTAATGCCTTCTTTAAATAATTGTGTTAGAAAGTCAAGATCGCTTCTTGTAGAATCTTCTGCGGAAAGTTCAACAATAAGTCCATGATCAACAGCGTATTCGGTGCCTTCAATGGCGAGAGTCTTTACTTCATCTCTTGTTTTCCCCAGTTTATGTTCTATGTGAAGATCTGAAGTTGGAACTACTAAATGAACGCTTTCAACGTCACATTGGAGTGCAGCGTCAATATCACCTTTAACTGCTCTTGCAAAGCTGCATATTTCTGCTTTAAGACCCTCTGAAGTAATCTTTTTGATTCCTTCCCTTTCACCAGATGAGGTGATTGCAGAACCAGCTTCAATAACATCTACGCCAAGTTCATCAAGTTTTATTGCTATTCTGAGTTTCTCATCAGGGGTTAGTGAAACTCCAGGAGTTTGTTCTCCGTCTCTTAAGGTTGTATCGAATATTTTAGCTTTCAAAGGAATTCCTCTTCACATATTATTTTTAGATCTTTTTAAAACAGATATTACTCTGGTTAAACTTTTATGCATTCTTATGTGGTATTGTTCTATTATTTTAAATTTTGTATCACTTACCAGTTCATGAATATCCAGATAATGTGGGGTTGCCATACAAATGTATCCATCTTCTTTAAGTACTTCCTGCATGGATAAAAGGGATTCTTTATAAATTCTTTTACTTTCTATTCCTGCTGTTGAAGCCGAAATTCCATAAGGAGGATCGGTCACAATTGCATCCACTTTATAAGGAAGTTTAATGTTTCTTGCATCTCCTTGAAATACTTCATAATCCTTTATATCACAGTATTCAAGGTTTTTTTTGGTTCCTTCTACCATTTTTTCGTCAATATCAATTCCCACGACATTCGAACCTATAATTCCTGCCTCAATCAGTATTCCTCCAGTTCCACAGAAAGGATCTAAAACTGTTTTCTCTTTTTTAACTCTTGCCAGGTTATTCATTCCCCTTGCAAGCTTGGGGCTCATTGAACCAGGATAGAAAAATGGTCTTTTATGTGGTTTAAGCGCATAATAATGCTTTTTACTTCTTTTAATTAGCCTTTCACTTACAAATACCCGGTTGCCAGTCACAATTGTTCTTAAAAAGGTTTCAGGATCTTCAAGATTAACTTTTGCTTTATCTTCCAGATTACCTTTTATAATAGCTCCAATTTCAATTTCCATCGCCTGAGAATTAAAATTAGGATCTATACCAGTTTTTTTAACTCTAACAGCGTAATCACTATTGATAACGTTTTTCCAGGGATATTCTTTGATTTTTTTGTTCAAATTAGTAATATCAGTTTCGAATAGAAGTTTACAAATTTCATGGGTATAGGCAATTTTTTTGCCTAATTCATGGATGATATTTAATTCTTCATCAGGAATTTCAACTGTTAAAATCCCCTGGTCATGATATTTTACCTTAAAAGAGGCATTTTCAGCTTCTAAACTTGCATTTATTTCTGCTTTGGGTAAAGTTTCATTTTCTCCGGATAATAGGAAAATAATTTCCAATTTAGACACCTTTTAGTAATAAATAATCTTCAACGTTTAATTATAAATCTAAAATTAGAAATGCAAAACTATTATTTTAATCTATATTCCGAATATTTTTCTGGATAATAATTTGGGAAGAACTGATAAAAGCAGTCCACTTTTTATTATTTCCTTCATTACCACTGATTGGGAATCCAAATCTCCGTATTCTGAAACTATTTGTCCTATCCCTTTTTCTTTAAGTTTCAATATCACAGAATCGAGATCATCGTCATCTAATGATTCATAGGTTTTTTGCACTTTAATTTGCATCTTAAGTTCGTTTTTATATCTTTTTCTGTATTGTTTTTGATAATTTTTTAATATGGATAAATTTCTTGAGCTTATTGCTTCATGAACAACTTCAGCAGCTAATTTTGCACAAATAAAGCCTATAATAAGTCCACCGCCAGTTGTTGGTTTAACCTGAGAAGCTGCATCACCAATGAGAACAGCTCTATTTTTTACAACCTCCTTTTCAGGATCATAAATTGGTATTTGACCGTGATATTTTTTTATAATTCGTGCTTTTTTTAGCTTTGTATCACTGGCCATAAATTTGTTTAATATCATATTTAAAGTCTTATAATCGTAATCTGCAAATAAACCTACTCTTGCAGTGGATCTGGAAATGGGAATGGTCCATAAAAATCCAGGTGATATTTCTGAATTTACATTCACCTGGAAATAATCATCATCAAAGGAATTCTTACCAGCATCAACCAGATATTGAGCTGCCTGCACAGTTTTTAAATCACCATTAAATTCCTTAGATACTACAGACGAATAACCATCAGCACCTACAATTACTTCTGCTGAAATTTTTTTATCCTTAAAGCGTAATTCACCTTTTTTTATGTCAATTCCATGTACACGGTGATTTAAGAATATTTTCGCTCCTTTTTCCACAGCTAATTTTGCTAAAAATTTGTCATAGTTTATTCTGTCTAAAACATATGCTAATGGTTCCTTCTTTCTCATTGAAATCATGGTTTTGGATGGTGAAAATAAACATGCACCGTATATTTTGTTTAAAATATATTCAGTGGGTAATATATTCACATCTTTAATTTTATTACCCAGAAGACCTGCACATTGTAAAGGAATCCCTATATCTTTCTTTTTCTCGAATATTGCTATTTTAAGTCCTTTTTCTGCGACATATCTGGCGAACGTAGTTCCTACTGGTCCGGCGCCAACTACGGCAACATCATAATCCTTCATATTTTTATTCCTTGGTTATATGATTAAATCTAATTTTTATTTTCTAAATATTCAATGTCATATAAAAAGATATTTAAAATAATAATTTATAACTATATTTTTAAATTTTATTAATATTATTTACCTCTCATGTATAAAAAACATTTAAATTGTAATAAGGAAAGTTTTAAATTACATTAAAAAATATTTAATGATCGTTAATTGAATAGATCTAATATTTTACAGGTTTTCTTATGAATAAGATTTTAATAACTTCAATTTTTATAACCGTGGTTTCTTTGCTTCTGGCACCTGCTTCTTTTGCCTGGAATCCAAATACGCATTATGAAATTGTTGAAAATAACTATAATGCCCTTCCCCCTGATGTTCAACAGAAACTGAGTCTTGGAGATATGGAAGATGGAGCAGATGATCCTGATTTTAAATTCTTTGATTTCAGTTACCATGGCTATCCAAACAGCATAATTAAGGCAGATTATTGGCTAAAAGAGGGAAGAATGAACTATAAAGCTGGTGATTATGAGTATGCAAGCTACTGCTTTGGGGTGGCATCTCATTATATTTCTGATACTTATTGTAGCCCGCATGCTGCAAATGAAAAGGGGTATGAGCATATTTTATATGAAGCACAGGGCAGTCTTCTTACTCCTCAAAACACTGTTTCAGCTACAAGTGCCTTTGGATATTCAGATAGAAGTAAAAATGATTATTTAAATAATGATTTAATTTTGATATTAACAGAAGGTAATTTACAGGGTAAAAATAACTGGAAAAGCTGGGAAAAAACAAAAGACAGGTCTCTTGTGCAGTTAGAACTTAACAGGGCCACTACTGCATCGTATGTTCTTATTAACAGGGCAATATCCCAATCTTACTTTGAATAGATGGATTAATTCTATTATTCTCTTCTAAATTTTTTATTATGCCTTCTAACAACCAAATCTTTATTTTTAGATTTCCTTCTTGGTTTTGACCTCTTTTTGGGTTTTTCAAATATCATATCGCCTTCAATCATTTTATTGATCATATCTTCCACGTCTTTAGGTCTTGGAACATCTTCTAAAAAGATTCTGGTGCTATCATGCCCTCCAAATACTTCAATATCACCACTTAAAGTCAATCGTTCAGTTAAACTCTGTGAAACAGTTACGTCCTGAATTTTATCATAGTGAATGAAATTCCTATTTTTACGTAATATTCCCTTTTCCACAATAATTCGTTGTTCTGTGAGAGTATATAGTGTAAATCTCCATGAAAGAAGGTCCCATATAATCCAGAGGAATAAAATAAGGACAATTAGCATTAAGAAAATGGTAAAGCCCTCTACAAGTGGAATCTGGACGATATTTACTAAATACTGTTGAATAGTAAAAGTAATATTCCTTAAAGCTCCGAAAAAGTATAAAAGTATTAAAATTATGATAAATTTAATAATTGCAGATTTTAAATTCATAAAAAAACGGGGGTGGGTTTGGAAAACTATATTTTCCTGATTTCTTATTTCTTTGGTTTTTCTCATCTAAATCACTCTTCCTTTAGTATTTTGATTTAATTAACTAAATAATTTATGTCAGAATTTACAGATTCAATATGATGATTACAGAAAGGATAAAGCTAGATGAGACAAATATTTTACTTAAAACAGATTTAGAGAATCATAATCTTCATAATTTCATTTTAAAACAACGAATGGAACTTATAAACTATATAAGGAATAACAATGATTTTTTAGTATCCTTTGAACCAGTAAATGTAGTAAAAGGACCATATATAGCAAAAATCATGGTAAAAGCAGGTAAAATTGCAGATGTAGGGCCAATGGCGGCTGTCGCAGGGACAATCTCCGAATTTTCTATGTATTTTTTGATAAAAAATGGTGCAAAATATGTAATTGTAGAAAATGGTGGAGACATAGCATTAAAAATTAATAATGATGTTATCATGGGGCTTTATTCAGGAACTTCATCCCTTTCAGGGAAGGTAGGATTTAAAATAAAACATGAGAAGACGCCAATGGGTATCTGTACTTCTTCTGGAACTGTAGGACACTCCATAAGTTTAGGAAGAGCAGATTCAGTGACAGTATTTGCAGATAGAGCCAGTATTGCTGATGCACTTGCTACAAGTATAGCTAACGAAGCTAACGGAGATTCAGATAATGATGCGGTTCAAAATTGTCTTGATAAAGCAGATGATTACAGAGAATACTTTAGAGGAGTAATGATCATCGTTGGAGAATCTGCTGGAACTGTTGGAAAGATTCCTAAGCTCGTAGAAACAGATAAAAATGTTGTTTTAGGGGATTTATTTGAGGTTTATTAGGAAATAAATGATGATTTTGCTTGTTTTTGAAATTATATATCGAGTAACTTGTAATATGTCTTTGACTTAGTTTATGTATAGTTTTTTGATAAGATTAAATACATGATTGCCATAAATAACGGTAGTCATGATAAAATTTTTATAATGTTTTCATGGCACTATTGGCAGTTAAGAAACATTTAAACATATTTAAGCAATCCTTAAATTTGATAAATATCAGTAAATATTCGCCAATAAGTTAATTGAATGTATTAAACATAAAGGGAGGTGAAATAAGTTGAAAAAACAGATTATGCTCGTTATTTTACTAACATTTTTGTCAATTGTGATTTGTAACGCGGCTTCTGCAGTTGTTTCACCAGATCCAACTTCTACAACTACTCAATGGCAAATTCAAGTTGTTGAGGATGGAGAATATGTGGGGCAGTATTCTTCCATTGCAGTGGATTCAAATGGAAATCCCCATATTAGTTATAGTTATTCAACAGGCGAAATAAATGGTGATTTAAAATATGCATCTAAGGATTCTACTGGATGGTCAACTGAAACTGTTGATAGTGCCCCTAGAGCAGGAGAGTATAATTCATTAGCAATTGATAAAAATAACAATCCACATATAAGTTATTTAGCAATGAATCCAGATGAAAGCTACAGTTTAAAATATGCCACTAAAACATCTACAGGATGGCAAACACAAACAATAGACACTAATTTAAGAGGAGAATATACTTCAATTGCAGTGGATAGTAATGGAAATCCAGGTATAATATATGTTGGTGATGTTGATGGAGATTTTGTATTGAAATATGCTTACTTTAAAGGAGCATGGAATACAGAATCAATAACAATGCAAGGTCATGGAGCTTCATTAGCATTTGATTCAAGCAACATCCCTCATGTAAGTTCATATTCAGGAGGCTCTTCAATACGTTACTGGACTAGAGGAATATCTGGCTGGACTTCTGAGCTGATAAGTAATGTTGTTGTTCCCGGTTTCAGTGAAGTTACTTCCTTAAAGATTGATTCAACAGGAACCCCGCATATAAGTTTTGCAGATTATGTTCCAGCAAGTGGAGAGCATATATTAAAATATGCCAATAAAGCATCTTCAGGATGGACTACAAGCACTGTTTACAGTGAGTCTGGATGGGTTGTTGGAATGTACAACGCTTTAGCTGTTGATTCATCTAACTTACCACACATAGTCTTTGGTAAAACCAATTCAGATGGGTCTGTAGTTATTTGTCATGCTTACATTAAAAATGATGCATGGGAAATAGAAACTATAGCAAACAGTAATCAGTATAAATATGGACCTGTGTCTGTTGCAATCGATCCAAAAACAGACAATATACACGTCAGCTACTATTCAAGCTTAGAATATGCATTCCTTCAAGGTCCCGCAAGGCCGACTAATCCATCACCAACAGCAAACGCTCAAACAACAGTAAATGCACAAAGTAACACCATTCCAATGCAAGAAACAGGTATGCCATTTGCAGGCTTGTTCATTGCAGTTTTAATGGCGATTGGCGGTTTAGCATTATCCAGAAGAACTAATAAATAATTCTTTCTTTTTTTATTTTTAATTTTAACATGGATAATTCGACAAATTTATATTGGCAAAAATATCGGACACTATTTGAAAATAAAATTGAGATTTTTTTGGAGGTTGAAGGAAATCAGAGATTCCCTGAACCCCATTATTGAAAATAATAGAGGGCTATTTTAGTGGGAATAGTCTTAAAAAACAGCCTCAGTTCGCCCATCATTCATCATCAATCAGAGCTCATAGGGTTCATCATTGGCTAAAAATAGTTTCAAATTAAAGTATAAATATTTTTTTTAAATAATTTGATTAAAATAAAAGAGTAAGCCCACAAAATTTTCAATTTTTGGGGCATACAAAAATTTTTTCCGGCTATGAAAACGATTTAGCAAAAATTTCAGTTTTGCACTCCAAACAGTTGGTGTTTGAAAGTTTCGTAAGCACCGGAAATCAAGGTTTCGAGTAGTTAACCGTACATCACGCCAGCTTCTCTTTTAATTTCTTCTTCTTTTTCAAGACCTACAATTTTATCAGTGGCGTCCATGAAGTCGTTCATTTGAATAGTAGACCTTTCTTCCCTAATTGCAAACATACCGGCTTCAGTACAGATCGCTTTAAGATCTGCACCGGATGCACCTTCTGTAAGTGATGCAACTACTCTGATGTCTACTTCTTCATCTAAAGACATATTTTGACTGTGTATCTTTAGAATTTCCATTCTTCCATCTTCATTTGGAATTGGAACTTCTATGAACCTGTCAAATCTTCCAGGACGTAAGAGGGCAGGGTCTAATATGTCGGGTCGGTTGGTTGCGGCAACGATTCCAACATCTCCTCTGGATTCAAACCCATCCATTTCTGCAAGTAACTGCATGAGGGTTCTTTGAACTTCCCTGTCCCCACTTGTAGAACTTTTAAGTCTCTTGGCTGCAATTGCGTCTATTTCATCAATGAAAATTATACTTGGGGATTTTTCTTTTGCAAGCTCGAAAACACCTCTTACAAGTCTTGCACCTTCACCGATGTATTTTTTAACAAATTCAGATGCAACTATCTTTATAAATGTTGCATTGGTTTCGTTGGCAACTGCTTTGGCAAGGAGAGTTTTACCTGTTCCTGGAGGACCGTATAATAGCACTCCCTTCGGAGGTTCAATTCCAATATTTGCAAATAATTCTGGTTTTTTAAGTGGTAATTCAACTGTTTCTTTAATTTCAACAACCTGCTCTTCAAGTCCACCTATTTCTTCATAGCTTACTTCAGGTTTTTCTTCCACTTCCATACCAGTAATTATGGGGTCCTTTTCAGACGGCAACACATTGACGATACTGAATGTCTGCTGATTTAAGGCGACCCTTGAACCTGGTTCAAGTGAATCAGTATCGAATAAACGTGAAAAGCCGATAACAAAATGAGGGCCAGTGCTGCTTTTAACAACAAGTTTTCCATCTTCAAGGATTTCTGTTATCGTGGCTACAACCAGTGGAGGTGACCTGAATCTTTCGATCTCGCCTCTAAGGGATTTTACTTCCCTATCTAACCTCATTTTCTCATTTTCAACTAAAACTTTATCTTTTTCAAGTTTTCTAACCTTCCACATTAGATTTCTTTTAGTTTTAGTATTTTCTTCTTTGAGGAGTTTAATTTCCTTTTTAAGGTCTTCAGTCTTTTTCATTATATTTTTGGACACGTTTTCCATGATCCATACTCACTCCATTTACTTTTTTCATGCTGGATTCTTTATCAATTTTAAAAAAATATTATGAATTTTATTGTTATTTTTGTTTTAATAATATTTAAATATTGAGGATACAAAATATATTTAAAAACTATAATTATTTTTTATTACAAGTAGAATATTGAAATAGCTTTTTAAAGCAAAAACAAAGGGATCAGCATGAGATGCGAGATATGTGGGAAGAAAATAATGGGAAAGCCAATGAAGACAAAAATTGAGAGTTCTACCATGCTCACCTGTAATGAATGTTCTAAATTCGGAAAAATTCAAAGAGAACCACCTAAATCCAGAAAGCGCAGTCCTGCAAGGAAAAAACCTAGATTTGAGGAACCTTCTCAGGAGATTCTTGAAGATTACAGTCAGGTAATAAGACAGGCGAGAGAAAAAAATGGATGGTCCCGTGAGGATCTTGCCGAAAGAATTTATGAAAAAGCATCTGTAATCACCAGATTAGAATCTGGAAAAATGATGCCTGATATCAAGCTTGCAAGAAAATTGGAAAGAATTTTAAATATTAAACTCATTGAAAAAATTGAAGATATTAAATCTGAAGATTTAGAACCTTCAGTTCAAAGAGGAGCCACAATAGGGGATATAGCCAGAATTAAGAGAAATTAATTTTCAGAAATTCCCCTAAATCTATTTTTAATATTATTTTGGGGAATAATAACCTTTTAAAGGGGGTAATTTACCAAATATTCCTTTTATGTTTTCGTATTCTTTGTATTCATCGCTTATAACTAGTAAATGTGCAGGGGGATGAATTTTTTTTATCTGCATAATGGATTTCGTTGTATCTTCTAAAACGCTCACCAATGCAGATATTTTACTTTTTGTTGTTAATTCTTCTTTAAGTATGCCTTTAGCTACTTTATCTGCAGTTTCTACATCAATGATCCTTGGTTTACCTGATATTTTTAAGGCAGCATGTCTTTCAATATCTGCAATTGCATTGAGGAGTTTCCCCTGACTATTTGCCCTGATTAAAATTAAAGCCATATTTTCACTCAATAATTTCTTAATTTGTTAAAATAGTAATACAAAATGGGCTAAGCCGAACTATTTTTTTAAGAATGAACTGATCAATGTACTTCTAAATAATACCAGAAGTACAAGTATAATTCCAATAGCAGTTTGCATATTCCCAATAATACCTAAAAGAGAGGAACTTACCGGAAGATCCCATGGTGGGGCTGATCTTCTATCTGAAAGCGGTTTAAAATATACACCTACAGCTCTTGAGCTTGGTTTAACATTTATATCCTTTGGTTCTACGTAATTAACACCGACCAGGAGTCCGTTGTTTATTCCTCTGTTTATACTGTTTGCTATCTCAATGTTGCTGTAACCATGTTTCTTAACCGAGGCTTTAACTATCTCTTCGGTAGTTTCTCTTATACCAATTTCGTCTGTTCCGTATATTGAGACTTTAACTGTCTGTCCAGTAACTGTAATGGCATTTCCTAATGCATCATAAGCATACAAGGTTTTTAAAGGTGATCCATCGATTGGACAGGATTGATAATTATCGGCTCCAGGATATCCTATGCTCCACCCGTCATTTGGACAAACTTTGCTGTATGGAGTGTCCATTGGATAACCGGTTGTATTGAGTTTCTCCGGAGTAAACATATCTCCAGTAGTTATTCCTGACGCCATGTTTACGGCTCCTCCACCATATTTTTCTCCAGCATCATTGGAAACTTCATTAAATACTTCTTCAACAATTTTAGTTGCTGGATATCCATCTCTAATCATTTTACCAATGTTAACTGCAGTTTCCTGACGTACTTTAGTTGCAGTTCCGTACTTTGGATTACCATGTGTATTCCTTAAGTGAATTATGCCTCCTTTCTTCCCTGGAGGTAAAACAGCCACCCCTCCTGTATAAGGAGTTATTGTGATTGTACCATTATCTTCTACCATAATTAAATAAGCATCAAAGGATCCTGCTACTGCAGCACCCTGAGTGGAACTTCCGGTCATGATTCTGATACCACTAAAGGAATTAGCTGCAGCTGCAGCTTCTGCTGGTGTAGCGCCAGCTTCAAACCTTTTTATTGTTTCTACGATAGCTCCTAAACGAGCTGTAGAATCCCCTTCACCACCAGAAAGAATGGTATACTGCTTATCTTTGGATAGTATGAATGTAGACTGAAACATGTTCTGTGCAAATGACATACTACCTCCTGATGCTCCGTTAGGGTCTTTACCTGTTGGATCAGTGATTACAACAACGTTCAGTGTTGCTGCTGATGGTGTTATAAAAACTGCAACTATCAGCAAGAATAATATTACTCTTTTCATGGTCTCACAGCCGTTTTATTTATCTGCAGGTTAGCAAAGTCTTCGATAACATTTACTGTAATAATTCCCTGTTCTTTATCAACTTTAACGTCCGCAGCTACAATTGGGGTTAATCTTGTACCTGGAATTGTGGTCATTGTGGCAAATTCTTTAGCGCTTTCAATTGCCTCATTTAAGGGCAGTTCTCTTTTACTTGTTACCAGAGTATCTCCTTTGATATAGCTACCTTGCCTGAAACCAGCAGCAGCGACATTACTTCTAATGGAATCAGTTGGAACTATATCATTTCCTTTAATTATAACACCCGCTACAGGTATTCCCTGATCTACCTCAGTAGAAGTTGCAAAAGACATGTAGGTCATCAACCTCCCTGAAACAATTAACATGAAGGCAAGTATTAAAATGATTAAAGTGTCTCTCCTTATTTTTATAAACATTTCATCACCATATATGAATATATTAGTGAAATTCAGTATTTTTAGAATTTAAAATCTTCTCTAAAAGTTCAGATGCGGGATCCATACCCTGTGCACCAATTAATAAAATTGTATCTTCTTTATCTGATACTTTTAATACATGTTCTAATGCATCATATAGTTTCTCATAAAAGATATATTTTATCTCTCTTTTACGCAGTGCATCTATAAAAACTTTTTTTTCATGGGGATTTACAATATTTAAATAGTCCACAACATCGCTACTATTGGTTACAATCAATTTATAATCCTTATTTTGGAGTTCTTCAGCAATTGCTTCGGCATTTGAGCGATTGATTGATTTACCTCTTGATCCTCTTATTGCAGTAACAATATAGAAATCTCTCTTTATATTTAAAGCCGCATTTTTAATTGTGGCGGTTATACCATCAGGATTATGAGCAAAATCATCTATAATACATGGCTGGTTGTTAATTATTGAAAATCTTCTTTTTAGAGGTACATAATCTGAAATAGCCTTTCTAATTATATCATGATCAATATTTAATGCTAAAGCTGCTCCAATTGCTGCCGTTGTGTTCTGGATAAAATGATGGCTTTTAAATGGAAGTTCCTTGGTTTTTATTATTATCTGGTCATTGAGAAAAATCCCTGTTTCTTTAAAATTTATTTGAGCGTTGTCTCCAAAAAAAAGAGTTTTTTTATCAGGATTTAAATCCTTCATTTTCTTTACACGTTCATCATCAAAATTCAAGATTAAAATCCCACTTTCTTTTTTTAAGGCCTTTACAGCTCCAGAAGTTTCATCAAATGTTTCTTCAATGGAGTTAACAAGACCAATGTGGTCTAAAGCAACATTGGTTATAACCACAACGTCAGGATCTATTGCTGAAGTCATAATGTAGGCATGATCCTTCATGATATTATTCAGCCATCCCTGAACCTCTGATACTTCAAATACCATTGCATCAATCTTACCATTAAAATCTGCAATCTGTTTTGCAACCATTGGATCTATAAGTGTATTAAATTCAGATTTTGAATCAGTATTTGAATAGGTACTGAGACCAGCATCTTTTAAAATGGTATAAATCATATGTGCAGTTGTAGACTTGCCATTGGTCCCTGTTATTACAACACGAATGGACTTATCAGCAAATTTTTTAATGGCCCATTTAATGGCAAATGCATTGGCTAATTCTATCTTTTCAGTAATAATAAGGGGTAATCCTAATTTTTTTGCTGTTTCTATAGCATTATCCCTGGGATTTTGAGTTATTACACATGAGACACCCTTCCCCATGGCCATTTCAACTCCAGTTTGGTTTATCCAGTGTCTAATTACAACATCGCCCTTTTCTGCAGAATTTAAAAAATTAAAAATTCCATTGATACTTCTATCAGAGCCTATAAGTTTTCCTTCTACCTCTTTTGCAATGTATGATGTTGAAAGTTCGATCATTTTCTCACAGAGTTAAATTATAAATATTGGTAGAAATAAAGCGCTAATGCACAGATTATAACGGTTATTCCCCAGTAAAGAAGTACTATTTTCTTTTCTGATAATCCTTTATAGTGTAATGTGTGATGTAATGGCTCAACAGGCAATTTTATGATATTAGCACGATGCATAAGGCTTACTATTACCGAAAGGATTGGTATAGCAAGGGCAATTAAAGCAAAGTATATAATGTTACCTAAAAACGCTGCGGTGATATAACCCGCTCCTAAGGCAAAAGAGCCTGTATCTCCCATAAATATTGATGCAGGATATCTATTCAGGGCAAGGAATCCAAATGATACTCCTGCAAGTGCTATAAAAGAGATTCCACCATCAACGTTTCCAATGGATATGGAAAAAATGGCACATGCAGAAGATGCTATGGCTACAATTCCGGCAGCAAGACCATCCATACCGTCAATGAGATTAACAGCATTTATTGCTCCAATTATACCAAACATAATAACCGGTATTACAAAAATTCCCATATCAAATCCAAGTACAGACGTACTGACGGATCCTGAGCCTATTAAAAATAGAGAAATTAAAAATTGTGCTAATATCTTTTTACTTTCTTTTACTTCGCTTTTAATTGGAGCTTCACCTATTATTTCAACCTTTTCATCATGCAATTGCTTTTCTAAATCTTTTTTGGCTTTAGGTGTAGCAACTCGAGCTTCTTCACCCGGGTTTAATGTTAATCTTCCAAATTCTAAAGGGGAAGAGGTGATGTTTCTTATTTTTTTCTGGATTTCCTTGGTCTTTAATCCAATCAAATCATCAAAAAGACCTATTAAACTTGCTGTCAGCATCAGCATGGTCATAAGAACTAAGTTTTCGTTTTTAAAATAGATACATGTAGTAATAAGGATTCCAAGTAAGATTCCAATGCCACCCATTGTTGGGGTCCCTGTTTTGTGACTGTGTTCTGTTACAATTGGTTTGTCTGTTATTCCCGCATCTTTCAATATTTTTCTAACAAATAAAGTGAAAAATACAGTTGATAAGAATGCAAGCATAAATAGAAAAATGTCTATCTGTGAAATATTCAATGAATCACCTTATGTTTTAATTTCATTTTATATTGTTATTTATACATTTATAAATTTTGATGATATTTATGGTTGATTTACAATTTATAAATCTTTTATATCTTTCTGAAACTTTTTATAATCAATATTTAGTCCATCTGCAGTTTCAAATGCTTTTTTCAGACTTTCTGCCCTGATTGTTATGCGCTGGAAATCTGAGTGGCCATGGATTATCCAGCTATTTTCACCCTTAAAATTCCTAAAATTATAGTTATTTTCTTCATTCTTATAATTGCCTATGGGTATTTCAAGGGCGCTATATTTTTTAATTCTATTTTCAACTTTTTTAGAGTTCCATTTACCGGCAGCCATATCAACAAGTTCATGCATGGGATTTACGCCTGTTGAAGCAGCGGTTAAATATCTTGTACCGCTTGGACGTGGGTTTATCTCTATAAAATAAGAAATACTTTCTTTTTCATCAAAAATTATGTCAATATCGATATTTCCCTCAGAACCTAAAATTTTGGCAATTTTAGCAGCCATTTCACGTATATATTCATTATTGAGATTGTCTAACATTAAGGGGGCTGTTTTTAATTTATCCAAGGGGTGGATGCATTCAAAGGTTGTCCTGCCTTTATATACTGGAACAAGAGGAACAGTCCATCCATTAAATCTTAAAACTTCAATGGATATTTCAATTCCGGTAATATATTTTTCTGCAATTGAATCCTTAAATTCATCAACACAAGAATCTAAATAGGCTTGATTAAATGCAATTTTAACTCCTTTTCCTCCTTGCCCTTCTAATTTTTTTAATACTACAGGAAATTCAGTTTTTGATAATTTTCTGGAGGTATCAATGAATTGAGGCGTATTAATTTTATTTTCTATGAAAAAATTTTTAGTTTTTTGTTTGTCTCCTGCAGTAATTACAGTATTTAGAGGAGAAGCTACTACTGGAAGGCCATAATTACTTTCTAAATCTTCTTTGAGTTTTGAAACTCCAAGAAGAGGTTCATCTATTCCAATTAATGGAACTACTCCATCCACATCTTCTTTAAGAGCAACCTCTTTGGGTCCTTCCATTCCTCGGGGAACAATATAATGGATGTCTGCAAGCTCTATATTTTTTGAATCAGGGTTTGATTCGGTTAATATGCTGGTAATTCCTTCATTTCTGGTGTATATTGCGACATCTTCAAAAAGTCTTGCTCCTATAAATAAAATTTTCATTTTATCACTGTAATCGCTTTAAGTCCTGCCGATAATATCATAATTAAACTCATTACACAGTTATGGAGAATCTGTTTTTATTATTTAAAAAACATTGATCTCAAGTTTTTCATTTATCTAATATAAAAATCAACTTTAAACTTTGTTATGATAAATTTCACCATATTTATTAAATTGGATGTTCATATAATATTATCGGTGATTGATATGGAACATGAACATGAAGCAATTAAACAGGCAAAGAAACTGATGGGGTTTTCTCCAGATATACTGGACCTTTATGAAGAAGTAAATCCAGAACTACTGGACATAATAGGCAAATTTGATAGGATAATCCTTAAGGATGGGGCTTTACCTACAAAAATTAAAAGATTAATTGCTTTAGGTATTATTATCTCCAACCAGTGTGGATATTGTGTTGAACAGCAGCTGAAGGCCACTATTAACGCTGGAGCAACAAAAGAAGAAATAGCTGATTTAATGGGAGTAGTGCTACTTACTTCTGGAGCACCTGCCCTTGCTTCTTGTAGAGATATAATAGCTGAAGTAATTAAAGACCTTTAGAAGGTTCTATAATTTCAAAAAAGGTATCAAGAACTTTATTTATACTCTTTTCAATTTCTTTTGAGATTCCTTCATCAAAGCCCATGCTCTTTGGCTGAATTCCCACAAGAATTATTTTTGCATGGATGGTTGTTTCCATATATTTAATTAAAAAAGATACAGGCATGGCATGGGTTGAAATATTGTAGTTAGCAATTTCATCTTTCTGGACAACACGAATGTATCCTGGTTCTTTCTTCATTTCTACCGCATCTAAAACAATTATATGGGTAGGATTTTCTCTCCTTATTGACCCTGTATAATTTTCTGGAACTGTTCCACCATCAAAAACAACAACATCATTGTTTTTGTCATATAATGTGGATATCCTTTTTGCTAGGACTGGCCCGATTGCGTCGTCGCCTTTAATTTCGTTTCCAATTCCCAGGACTACTATCTTTTTATGATCTTTAAGGAATTCTTTCAATTTCTGTTTTAATACTATTTAATCCACCACCCATTTTATAGCTCAATATTACTTTAATTTTATCCCCTATATCTACATTGATTTTTTCAATGGGAATTAAAAGTTCTGGATTGAACATATCTGTTGGCCCGCAAATTAAATCATCAGTTAACAAGGTTAGAGTGGTGATTTTGATTCCAGATACAATTCCCTTTTTAGAGATTTTAAAATTCAAAATTGCTTCTACATCCTCTTTAATATTGTTACTAAAGTTAATTTTATTGTAGATTATAAAATTACTCATTTCCTCATAACTGGAATAATTCATTCTTTCAAAACCATCGTTGTAATGGATATGATCTGAATTCATGGAAACAGCTTCAGCACAGTTTATAATCCCTTTTGGTATAACTTCACCATTTTTTTTAAGATACTTTAAAACTGAATTAAGCACCGGAACCTGTTCTTCGTCAATTAAGGCAGTATCTAACATTTCACAGATAATAATGTCTGCTTTATCCTTAAAAAATACTTCCCTTGCATCTTCATTAATTAAAAGAATATTTTTAAATGGTTTGAGGTTATGTTCAGCTATTTTTGCAGAATCAGGATTTATTTCAACAGAATAAACAAAATCAGAATAAAATGAAGCCCAGATTGAAAGTATTCCGCATCCAGAACCTATATCATAAACAGTTCCTTTAGCTTTATCTTTAATTGCTTCATAAAATGCGGATAATCTTTCTTTATCTGATAAAAGATTAAAATGGTAGGGAGTAGTGCGCATTCTAAATTTCAGGGAAGATAAATCTCTAAAAAACAGCTTTTTTGCATACATTTTCCCTATTATATTGGAATTTTAGTTTCCAGTCAAAGATGTACTGGTTTAAAAAATAAAAATTAAGGTGATATTGCGCTACCAGCACCGGATTTGTCGAGATCTAAGGATTTTCCAACGGCAGTGCTTGTAAGACGCACGTGTTCTACACCTTTGAGTCTCATTATTTTTTCTGAGAGCGTACGGATGTATTTGACATCTCCCTTAACAACTATTACTTCAAGGCAGTGTTTATCTGTCATGTGTACATGCATTACTGCATTAATGAAGTCTTTGTAATCATGCTGGATTTCAGTAAGGTCTTCCATAACACCAGTGTAGTGATGGTCGTATATTACAGCGATAATACCTATTCTTTCTCCTTCCATCTCATTCATCCACTGATACCTTACTATATAATCTTTCAAAGCGTCTCTGATACCTTTTGATCTTGATTGGTATCCTCTGTCTTTTAAAACCCCATCAAATTCATTTAATAGTTTTTTCGGCAATGACATACTAATTCTCATCAAAACTTTCCCTCCAATATTACTTTATTAATTTCATACCCTTTTCTACTATTTATACTTAATCATTGCAGAGCAATATTGTGCACATACAACAATATTTGTGCATATTATTCTTAAGAATAATATGATATAATACTAATTGACTGACTAATTACTATTTAAACTTTGCCATATAAAGGCAATATTGCTCTATCTGGACAATATATTAACTACTCACTCAAAAATAGGTACTATAATTAAAAATAATTTATAGTGCATGTCATATAATTTATAATAAATATAATATTAATAATGGTGTAAATTTTGGAGTGATAATATGGAAGTGAGAGAAGCAATGAATAGAGGTTTAATTTCAATTAATAAAGATACGCAACCTATTGAGGCATTCGAGAAAATGTACAGAAAAGGGGTAAGAAGACTTTTTGTCGTTGATGAAAATGATAACCCAGTTGGTGTTATTTCTTACCTTGACCTTGTAGGTATACTGGGATCTCTCAGGCCAAATTCAAAAAAATCAAATTACATTTCTATTGAAGATATAATGTCAGAAGACATCATTTCCATATCTGCAGGTGATAGAATCAAAGATGCTGCAAATCTGATGCTAAGGGCAGATGTATCAGGTTTACTCGTTCTTGAAAATGAAAAGGCTGTTGGTGTTATTACTAAAACAGATATATGCAGGCTGGTAGCTGCAGAAATATTGGTTCCTCAATAGCTAAAGGTTATTTTATTTTTTATTAAAACAATTTTGACTTCAATATTTATATTGTTTTAAGCACTAAAAAATAGGATTTATTGAGAAAAGTTTAGATGCGGCTGCCGGGATTTGAACCCGGGTCGTAGGCTTGGAAGGCCCAAGTCCTAACCAGACTAGACTACAGCCGCGATGCGGCGTCCGGGATTTGAACCCGGGTCACTGGCGTGGCAGGCCAGAGTCTTAACCAGACTGGACTAACGCCGCATACCATGATTTTAAGTTTATTGCTTATAAATCTTTAGGTGGATGATGTTTAAAACATTTGATGTTGAACAATATGCTGAAATTTTTCTTATTCACTAATAATTAAAAATATTGTTATATACATTTTTTTCTTCTAAGTAATCAAATGAAACAGCTATCATAAACATACTAACGGGACAAGAGGACGTAAATTGAAGCATTCATATTTCCTGTATCTCAATATTGAAATCCGTTTATTATTATCCATTATTGTATCTTCTTTTTTAAAATTTTCAACATTTTTCCAGCCTACCATTTTTAAATAGGTTCTTTACTATTCTGTGGGTCCATTGCCCTTTAAATCATTGATCCTTATTTTCAGAAATCTATTTGTTTAGATATTTTTTTATCATCCATAAAATCGTATTAAATATAAGGTCTGATAAACCATAAGAAAAAAAAATTTTAGGATTATAATGGCTTCATTTTAAAGAATATCTTGCCAATATAAAAATAAAGCTTTTTTATATTTTTAAATTCAATTTACAAAATTTTCATTACTTTAATTTAAGGTCTTCATTTTTTAAGTTTGTAAAAAATTTAAGTGTGTAGAAAATTAACATTATAATTTATTTAAAGCAAAATAGACAATAATTTGCAAAACATTTATATGTCTATAAAGGCAACATACTTCCGGTTCATTTATTTGCAACCAGTAAAAATGATAATAATTGGAGGCCTTAACACGAACTTAAATTTAAAGAAAATAGGAATGCCACTGGCAATAATAGCTTTTATAATCGTAATGCTAATTCCTATGAAGGGTTTATCCCCAGCAGGACATGCGGCAATTGCACTGTTAATATTTGCGGTGATAATGTGGGCGACAGAGACTGTGCATTTAGCTGTTACTTCATTGATTATATTATTTATTCAGCCTATTATTGGTGTTGAAAGCTTTGAAAATGCTGTAATTGGTTTTGCAAACCCCATCATATTCCTTATGATAGGTGGTTTTATCATTGCTGAGGCAATTCGTAAAAGTGGTCTGGCACAACGCATGACCTATGCAATGCTTAATAAGGTTGGGATTACACCTGGTAGAAGCCTTTTTGTTGCAATATTTTCAACTGGGCTTCTTTCAGCGTGGATTGAAAACGTTGTAGCATTTGCTATGCTTCTACCCATCATTAAAGAGATAATACCGCTAATGGGGGCTAATAGCCCTGAAAAAGGTAACAGTAATTTCGCAAAAGCCATGGTTCTTGGTGCATCCTACGGTTCACTTGCTGGTGGATTTGGAACGCAGATAGGAACTGCCCCCAACCTTATGGCAGCAGCATACACTGGAATTCCATTTGCACAATGGATGGCATTCGGATTTCCACTTGCAATTGCAATGATGCTTATAATATGGTTATTTTTGGGGCGGTTATATAAACCAGAAGTAGAAGGAATAACAGGTGGAAAAGATACTATTATTTCTAAAATGGAAGCATTGGGTTCCATCTCAAGGAATGAAAAAATAGCATTAAGTATATTGTTATTTACAATATTCCTCTGGATTACTGCAAGTTATACTGGTATAAACAGTTATTCAGTTGCTTTAATTGGTGCAGTACTCTTCTTAATATTGGGTATTGTTGACTGGAGGGATGCACAAACCAATGTTGATTGGGGTTTAATTATCTTCTTTGGGGGAGCACTCTCACTTGGAGCAGCATTACTAGACACTGGTGCTGCGGCATGGTTAATAAACAATTTAGTCGCTATGCTGGGAAGTGATCCTTCGATACTACTCATAACAATTGTCTTAATGATAATTGCAGTCAGTATAACGCAAGTAATGTCCAATATTGCACTTGCAGCAATATTGGTACCACTATCAGTTACTCTTGCCCAGGCTCAAGGACAACCAGTGGGGATATATGCTGTACCAGTAGCAATAGCCTGTTCATTATCATTCATGCTACCAATGGCTGATCCAACAGTCGCCATGGCATATGGAACAGGATATGTGAAAATAAAGGAAATACTAAAAGCAGGAGTGCCATTAATTGTAATAGGAATTATTTTAGCCATAATAATTCTATTTAATCCTATTATAAGGCCTTTCTTAGGATAAATTGTTTAAAAAGGTAGACATATTATTTCTACCCATTTTTCTACAAAGGGGTTGTAGAATTAGTGGGTGTTGGAAAAATCTTTCGATTTTTTTTTCCACATTGAAAATCTCAAAAAAAAATTCTCCTAATTTTTTTTTGGAGCACGAAAAAACTTAGTTTTTCCTAAGCTCTGATTCAAATGTCCAGGTTCATGGACCAAAAAAAAAAAATTTTTGTTAGCCCCTGATTTCATTTCTTTTTCATACAGGATTTTATTAAAAGAAAAAAAATCAGACAATAATATTTTCCAACCCCCCAACAAACTTTACAGTCCCTATTAAAATCAAGTTTTAATTGGATAATATTTATAATATCATATCAAATATTCATTTATCCGATATTTTTATAAGGGGAAAAAGGCAACATTCTTCCGGTGAGTTTATGGAAATATTTTTATTTGCATTAATGGGAATTTTAATTGTTTCTTTAATTATAGTAATAAAATCAGCAAATATATTTGTGGACAATCTGGTTGAAATAGGTGCTCTCGTTGGAATATCACAGATAATACTTGGTGTTACGGCATCTGCTATTGGAACATCACTTCCAGAGTTCGGTTCAGCAATGATAGCCACCCTAAGTGGTAGTCCAGATATAGGTGTTGGAACTGTAATTGGATCAAATATATGGAATATTGCAGGAATATTGGGTATTTCAGCAACATTAGCAGGAGTTATTAATGCCAGCCCTAAAGGATTAAATCGTGATGGGGCAGTAACACTTGCTACTGCATTTATACTCATATTTTTCATGTTTTTCGGAGATATTGGAAAAATAGTAGCAGTTTTTTTCATAGTAGTCTATGTATTTTATCTTAGAGCATTAATTAAATCTCAAAAAGAAGAAAACAAAATAAATAATTCAAATCAAACTAAAAGTGATAAAATTCAAGTGAAAAATGAACGTGAACATGGAAAAGAAATTAAAAGTAATGAAGTTTCATATGTAAATAAACTTAAATCAATTAGCCCTAAAACATATGCATGGACTATATTAGGGTTTTTAGGATTAATAATTGGGTGCAGATTATTAGTTTATAGTGGGGTAGAACTTGGAAAAAGTTTAGGCATTCCAGAGATGATAATGGGACTCTTTACACTTGCAATTGGAACCAGCATCCCTGAACTTGTTGTTACCATCTCTTCAGCAATGAAGGGCTTGCATGATTTATCAATAGGAACTGTATTGGGAAGTAATACATTTAATATCATGATAGGTATTGGACTACCGGCTCTCATTATGAATATCCCTGTTGAACGTCTCTCACTTACTTTCGATGCTCCAGTAATGATTCTGGTGACAATATTAGTTCTATTACTGTTAAGAAGAGGAATGAAACTAACCAGGATTGATGGAATCATTTTAATGGCGACTTATATTACTTATGCAGTTATAAGAATAGGATTTTTAGGGTGATTAAATGTATAAAAAAATATTGGTAACAAGTACGGGAGAATACATGGATGAAATAATGGAACATACTCTGGATTTAATAAATAAAAGAGGGATAGAAGTTATCGGTCTTTATGTGGTGGATAACTCTGCACCATTTTTAACTCCAAAAAAAGTTAAGCAAATGATGGTTGATGAGCTTAAAAAACGAGGAAAAACAATTTTAGATAGCATGGAAAAAGAATTTAGTGAACCTGCTCAATGCAAGATTAAATTTAGACCAATGCTTGTTGAAGGAGACCCGGCTGAGCAGATTGTTAAAATTGCTGAAGATGAGGATGTTGATGTTATTGTTATGGGAACTGGGAAAAGCAAAATAGATAAGCATTTACTTGGAAGCGTTTCAGAAAAAGTGGTACACTCAGCACCATGCACAATTTTGCTTATAAGGTCGAAACATAAGCATTTGGAGGAAATTTAATAGATCAATGTCTTTAACTGATTCTTTTTTCTATTGATTCTTCAATTATGCTTAGATCCACATTTTCTTCTACAATTTCTGCCAGCCTATCAATTGAAAACTTCTTCAGGCTTTCAAAGTTGTCTTCACTAAAACCAAGAGCATCCAGTCCGTTTTGAACCCTTAAATAATCTGTGAATGTTCTTCTAAACTTATAATTGTGGAATATTCCATGTAGATAGGTTCCCATCACATAACCTTCAACTGCTCCGTCATATGGTGATGATGGATGATTTCCAACTCCCTGAATAATTTTAAACATAGGCTTAGATTTTCCCAGGACCGTAAGGCCTTCATGAAGTTCGTATCCTTTAACAGAGCTTCCCTTTATACTTTTAAACATTCCATTTCCAAGGATATGGGCTTTACTTTGGGTTACAATTTTATCGATCCTTTCAAATTTAGTTTTTGCATCTAAAAGACCTATTCCTTCAACACTGCCATATTTAGATTCTTTAAATGTTTCATCTATTATTTTGGTTCCAAGAATCTGATATCCACCACATATTCCAAACACCGGGATTTCAGAAGCTAAATTAACTATTTCATCAGTAAAACCTGCTTCATTCAAAGCTATCATATCGTTAATTGTGTTCCTGGTTCCTGGAATAACTAAAGCATCCACTTTGCCTATTTCATCCCCCATTTCAATCATTTTGATACCAATGTCCTGTTCATATTCCAGAGGATCGATATCTGTGAAATTGGATATTTTGAGAAGTCGCATTACTCCAATATTTATTTTTTCATTTTTACTATACTTCCTCTCTGAAAGGGATGCTGAATCCTCTTCAGGAAGTTTAAGGCTTCTATCATAGGGTATAACGCCCAGAACAGGCACGCCAACTATTTCTTCTATCTGACGGATTCCTGGAATTAATATATCCAGATTACCCCTGAATTTATTGATTATAATTCCCTTAATTCTTTTCCTGTATTTTTCCTCAAGAAGGGAAAAGGTTCCTGCAATTGAGGCAAAAACTCCCCCTCTGTCAATATCAGCCACTAAAATAACATCAGCATCTGCAATCTCAGCTATTTTCATATTTGCAAGATCTTTATCCTGCATGTTTATTTCTGCAGGTGATCCTGCACCTTCTATCACTATTATATCATATTCTTTCTTTAGAGTTTCAAGAGATTCATTTATGGCTTGTAATGCTTTTTTTCTGAATGAATTTTGATAATCGTAAAAATTCATATCGTTTACAGGTTTTCCATGAACAATAACCTGGGATATGAAATCCTCTTTTGGTTTAAGGAGAATTGGATTCATGTTGTAGGATGGTTCAACTCCTGCAGCCTCTGCCTGAAGCACCTGGGCAATTGCAATTTCTGCATTTTCTTTTGTAGTGTATGAATTTAGGGACATATTCTGAGATTTAAAAGGTGCTACTTTGTAACCTCTTTTTGAGAATATTCTGCAAAGTGCTGCAACAACAACGCTCTTACCTGCATTTGATGATGTTCCCTGAACCATGATTAATTTAGTTTTGTTTTTGGAATCCAATTTCTGCCTCCAGCATAGTAATACAATAATTGTAACAATAGAATTTTATTAAATTTACTTTAGTAATGATTCTACTTTTTATAAATAAATTTATATGGGAAATGTTAAATTGAGTAATTTCTTATGCTATTATTTACATATTATATTATCTGGATAATTGAATATTCAATAATTTCGAATACAATTTGTTCTAAGGTGATTGATATGATGAGTAAGAAGATAGAAGTTCCTAAATCTTTATCAAGAACAGAAAGCCAATTTTTTAGAGAATTAAAGAATTTTAAAGGCGAAGATGTTACTATAGTTCTTTTAAATGGTCATATTATGCGTGTAAAAGTCATTGCCATCGAATTTAGCAATATGCATTTTATTGTAGAGCATATGGATGGGGTTAAGGAAATAATCAGAGGAGAGGCAATACAGAGCGTAAGACTGGGAACGAAAATTGAAAAAGAGCATTAATTTCTATAAAAAAACTTAAATGAACTTGAATCTTTAAATTTGATAAACAGGGGTTTGTACTTATGGCGCAAAAAATATCGATTTTAATCAATTTAAATACATTCAAAAAACAGTTCAAAAGAAATATAAATAAAAAAATTCACATTATAAACTCAAAAGAGTTAATTTTAAATGATTTATAATATAATTTTTATAGAAAAGATGCCCTAAATTAAAAGCGAAAAGTAGATATTTATATATAACAATATACTATATTAAATAATTTAAATATAATATATGTTGATTTTTATACAATGTCACAAAGGAGGTTGTCATTAATCATGGCAAATCTAAATTCTAAGTCAAGTTCATTCAATTTAAGAACATACACAACTTCAGAGGAAATTGAAGTCCCTGAAAAGATTATTGATCAGATTATTGGCCAGGAAGAGGCGGTTGAGACAGTTAAAAAAGCCGCAAAACAGAAGAGAAATGTTCTTTTAATTGGAGAGCCTGGAATTGGTAAATCCATGCTTGCAAAGGGAATGGCAGAATTACTCCCTTCTGAAGAACTTCAAGACGTACTGGTATATCCTAATATAGAGGATAATCATAATCCCTTGGTAGGAGTTATGCCTGCAGGGGAAGGTAAAAAAATAGTAACAAATTATAAAGCCAAAGCTAAAAGTCAGGAAGAAAAGAAAAATATGTTTATCATGATTCTAATAACCTTTATTCTGGTTGTTGGATTCATTTTACAGCAGTTTTTGGCAGCTATCATTGCAGCAGGTATAGTATTTCTTGCATTACAGCAGATGAAGCCAAAAACATCAGTTATGGTCCCAAAACTACTTGTAAATAATGAAAGTAATTTAATAGCTCCTTTTGTAGATGCAACAGGTTCACACGCTGGGGCACTGTTAGGAGACGTAAGACACGACCCTTATCAATCAGGAGGACTTGGAACTCCTGCCCACGAACGTGTGGAATCAGGAATGATTCATAAGGCCAATAAAGGTGTTCTTTACATAGATGAAATTGGTACTATGAAAAACAAAACTCAGCAAGAGCTCTTAACAGCCATGCAGGAGAAAAAATACTCTATTACAGGGCAAAGTGAAACAAGTAGCGGTGCAATGGTAAGATCTCAAGAAGTACCCTGTGATTTTGTTCTTGTTGCATCTGGAAACCTCCAGGTACTTGAAGGAATGCACATTGCCCTTAGATCAAGGATAAGGGGATATGGTTATGAGGTTTTCATGAAGGATTCCATGCCCGATAATCCTGAAAACAGGGATAAATTGGTTCAATTCGTAGCTCAGGAAGTTGAAAAGGATGGAAGAATCCCTCATTTCAGCAGAGAAGCTGTAGCAGAAATTATAAGAGAAGCTCAAAGAAGGGCAGGTAAAAAAGATTCACTAACTTTAAGATTAAGAGATTTAGGAGGCCTTGTAAGGGCTGCAGGAGATATTGCTAAAGGTGAAGGTTCAGATAGCGTAAAGGTAGCACATGTTCTAAGTGCTAAAAAATTAGCAAGAACTCTTGAACAGCAGATTGCAGATCGATACATTGGTCAGAGGAAAAAATACAAAGTATTTAAATCCGAAGGTGGAGAAATAGGCACTGTAAACGGTCTTGCAGTTATTGGTGATCGAAGCGGCATAATTTTACCAATAGTAGCAGAAGCTGCTCCTGCCCAAAGTAAAGAGGAAGGTAGAATCATCGCTACAGGTAAACTCGGTGAAATAGCTAAAGAAGCAGTTCAAAACGTAAGTGCATTAATTAAAAAGCACACCGGAACTGATATATCAAGCTATGATATTCATATTCAATTCCTCCAAGCATACGAAGGTGTAGAAGGGGACAGTGCAAGTGTATCAGTTGCCACTGCTGTGGTTTCTTCCCTTGAAAACGTCCCTGTTGACCAGTCAGTTGCACTTACTGGTTCATTAAGTGTTCGAGGCGACGTTCTTCCAGTAGGTGGAGTAACAGGTAAAATTGAAGCAGCAGCCGAAGCAGGAATTACAAAGGTTTTAATACCTAAATCAAACATGCACGATGTGTTAATTGAGGAAAGATACAAAAATAAAATAGAGATAATTCCTGTAGAAACTTTAAGCGATGTTCTTGAGCACGCGCTTATTGGTAAGGGTAAGAGAGGACTTCTGGACAAAATGCAGAAAATCAGCGACATGGTTCCTAAGGGCATTCTCCAGAATCCAGCAACTCATTAAATTTAAAGTTGAAGGGAAATTCCTTTCATTTTAATTTATTTTAATCAGGTTCTAAGAAATGGTAATATTTTTCTTATATAGTTATTTCTAAAATTCTAATTATTTTATTATTGAATTAAAAATAGGCGATAAGATGGAAAAATTAAGATTTTTTGATTTAGATATTAAGGATGAGATAAAAAAGGCAATTGAAGATGTTGGTTTTGAGGAAACAACTCCAATACAGTCCCTTGCGATTCCCTTCATATTGGAAAGAAAAGATGTTATTGGTCATGCTCAAACAGGTACAGGAAAAACAGCAGCTTTTGGTATTCCCATTTTAGAAATGGTAAATGAAGAAAGTAAGAAATTACAGGCGGTTATTTTATGTCCCACAAGGGAACTTGCCATTCAGGTTGCAGAAGAAATAAGGAAGCTTTCAAAGTATATTAAAAAACTTAATGTTTTACCAATATACGGAGGTCAGCCTATAGAAAGGCAAATTAAGGCATTAAGAAAAGGGGTTCAGATTATCATAGGTACTCCGGGACGTGTAATGGATCATATGAGGCGCGGAACCTTAAAAATGAATAATGTGAAAATAATGGTTCTGGATGAAGCCGATGAAATGCTGGATATGGGATTCAGGGAAGATATAGAGTTTATACTTGAAGATATGCCACTTGAGAAACAGACACTTCTTTTTTCAGCTACAATGTCCAAGCCAATTTTGAATTTGACAAAAAAATATCAAAATGATCCCAAATTCCTGAAGGTTGTTCATCAGGAGATGACCGTCCCTGAAATAGAGCAGATTTATTTTGAAGTAAAGGAAAAAATGAAACTGGAGCTCTTATCCCGTTTGATAGACATTTATAATCCTAAATTATCAATGGTCTTCTGTAACACTAAAAAACGCGTTGACACGCTGGTAACTCATCTACAAGTTAGAGGGTATCTTGTAGATGGTCTTCATGGGGATATGACCCAGAGGCAAAGGGATAATGTCATGGGAAAATTTAGAATCGGACAAATTGAAATTCTTGTTGCAACTGACGTTGCTGCACGGGGAATTGATGTGGATGACATTGAAGCGGTTTTTAATTACGATGTCCCTAACGATGACGAATATTATGTGCATAGAATTGGTAGAACGGGCCGTGCTGGTAGAACAGGCCGAGCATTTACTTTTGTATCTGGAAGGGAGATCTATCAGTTAAGAAATATCCAGAAATTTACTAAAACCAGGATAGAACAACATAAAATCCCTTCAATTTCCGATGTTGAAGAGATAAGGACAGATATGTTTTTAGAAAAGGTAAAATCAGTTATAAATAACGATGATTTAAGTAAGTACATCTATTTAGTTGAAAGACTAATGAAAGAGGATTATACATCTGTAGAAACATCTGCAGCTCTTTTAAAAATGTTTATGGATAAAGATATTACATCTGAATCTTCAAATGAAGTATTTGGTGATACTGGTGCAGGTTCTGGAATGGTAAAATTTTTTATGAACATGGGTCGTAAACAGGGAATTAAGGCAAAAGATATAGTAAGAGCAATTGGAGAAGAAGCAGGACTTTCAAGTCAATCAATTGGTAAAATTGACATTTTTGATAAATTTTCTTTTGTTGAGGTTCCAGAAACGAATGCCAGAGAATTTCTTTCTATAATGAATAGAGTTAAAATAAAAGGTAGATATGTAAATATTGAACCTGCAAAATCGTAGATTTTGACAGCCAGCAAATAAAAGGGAATGATCCAACTTTTCTATTATTTGGGTGTCTTAATTCCTTTTTTTATTCCATACCTCAAATCAAGGCATTTACATTTTATCCATAATCTTTACCTGCTGCTTTTTCATTTGCACAGTTATTCCGGGATATTTTCAGGTTCAGGGCTTATCCCTCATTGAAATTTGCAGCATCTTCATTTTATTTGTGCACATCTGCTTTTTCAAGGCTGTCTGAAAAATTTAAAGACCTAAAAATGCAAAGAGGAAGGATAATTCACATAACAGGTTCTCCAGGAACTGGTAAGTCTTCCAATATCCATCATTCAATAAATCATTTGGATTTATAGCTAAGTAGATTTTG
>DAVZ01000021.1 GCA_002505765.1 Methanobacterium sp. UBA176
GAAATATTGATTCCAACATGTGAAAATCAGAGATTTTTCACTGTGAAAAATTGAAAATTTTTCAACACCAGTTAACCTTACAGTCCCAAAAAATGGAAATTGTTAAATATAATATCCCATTTATTGTCTATTGATTCATAAGTATCCTGAAAGGCAAAATACCCTGTAGAAAAAGGAAATCTTCTATCTTTTCATCAAATAAGAATAAATTATTTAATTCATTTGAAACGAATTTTGTAGAATCTCCAATTTTAAGGTTTTCCAATATTTTATAAACTTGTACACTATCTTGATCATTTATTTGTCCTTTCGTTGCTTTAAAGTTTAAACCATTAGCAAAAAACTTATTTGAAGGCCAATTATGAGTTAATACAGCGCATTTTGATATTCTAATTTCCCAACCATCATCACTCGAAAAAAATAAATTAAACATATCTCTCCTATCTATTCGGAGATCACAGATACCTTTGATAATAATATCGTTACCTATATTTATTTTAATATCATCAATATCATATTCCTTGTTTGGATACTTAATTTTTCCATTTATCCCTGTAAATTCTAAAACTTTCGTCTTTTGGCAGTCTATTTCTGTTTTAGTTAAATTTAGGTCTGGTATTCCAATTGATGTAATCCAATTAAGCAGTTGAATTTACTCCCCCAATTAATATAGTTATTAAATTATTTAGTTAAAGCTGCATTTACATTTTTAAAATGGAGTTTAGCCACTAAAGGCAATATTTCAGGATCTATATCTTCAGGTTTAGATTTACGAAGATCAATGTCATATTTACTATTTACTTTATCAACTTCTTTTTCAAATAAATATTTGGCAATAATACTAGCCGCAGCTACGGGTATTTCCGATTCTCCGCCCGTTTTTTGAATTATTTCCAGATTAGTTTTATCAACATTTTCAAGTCTGTATTCAGTCTTTTCAAAATCAAATTTATCAATTACAACTTTAGCCCTTTGAAACTCAATTTGATCTAATGTTTCTTTAATAACCGCGGAATGAGCCCATGCCATCAACTCATTAAGGTTCTTTCCTTCGTTTTTAAACTCATTATATAATTTATTGTAAGTCTTAGGAATTAAACGCCTTGAACTTCTGACAAAGCTCATGTTAATTAGAATATCTGCTAATTTCATTATTTGAGATTTTTTTATAGTTTTACTATCACGAATTCCTAATTTTCTTAGTTCCATTATTTTATTAGGAGATAATGCAGTAGCAACTACAATCAATGGTCCAAACCATTCTCCCTTACCAGTCTCATCTGAACCTAAGATATAGTCATATTTTTCATCTTTTTTTAAAATAGATTCTATAATTCGTTTAGATGCATCAGTATCATTATGTACAATTTTTCCGGACTTATATACTACTATACTTATATTATCTTCCTTAATTCTTAAAAGTTCATATTCACTTTTTACTGGTTCCTTTTTTAAGATTCTTTGCTAAGATTATTCCTTTTAATTTTTGAAGTTCATTGATATCTATAGTTACAGAGCCCATAATGTTTATATTAGATAGCAAATACATATATTTTTTTATGTCAGGTATTAATTTAACTTTTAGTATTGGCTCTGGGTATAATGATTCAGATTTTGTTTCTTTTTTAGAAAAATGCGATTTTAAAGAGCATGAAACTACTGATGAACATCAAAAATGGGTTTTTAGAGGATTAGATTTGATAATAATAAGATTTGATAAAAAAATTCTCATACAAGGTAAAGAACATGATAAAAGTCTTAAATTTATAAGAGAACTTTGGGATCAATTTCAAGAAAAGTTAGTATCTGATCCAAAAAATGCTGAAAAACTTGCTAAACTGTTTAAAATCGCACATAATAAATTATTTTGTATGAAATGTAAATCCCCATCGATGCTTATTAAGGGAGAAATAAAAGAACTAGACATTGCTTTCAAAATGGAATGTGGACATATAAATGATATGCAACCTCCTCTATTCATGCTTACAAGTAGAATACTTCCAGATATTAACATTTTAATTAGCGGAAATCTTTCTCGATGTATAGATCTAGGATACTTTAAAGGATTTGAAGTAGTAATACCTGATTTTATAATGGGTGCACTTGACTATCTTGGAGACAGTAAAAAGGCCGGAGCTACTAATGAAATAGGAAGGTTACAAGAGTTAGCAGAGATAAATAAGATAACAGTCTTTAAATGTGTTGATGGAATAGAGATGCCTGATAAAAATGAATTTGATCATGTAGAAGATGATAAGATATTAGAAATAGCTAATCTTACTAATTCTATCCTATTAACAGGAGATATGGTTTTAAAAGGTAAGGCTAGTTTAGAAAAACGACCTACAATTTATATTCATCCCGAAGATAGTAAAAAGATAAAAATAGTTCATGAAACGCGTACATAATTTAAACATAAAAAACACATAATACATTAATACTGATTATTTTCTGGAGATTGAAATATAGGTGTTTTGATGCCAAGAAAAGGTAGAGGAACTGAATTAGTGCTAAAAGAACTTGAAAGTCTAAGTTTAAAAGATCAAGCTAAAATTAAATCGCCAGATTATATCTATGATGTTGTTACAGGCAAAGACAGAGAAGTAGATGTTTCAATAAGGATCAAAATTGGCACACATGAATTTTTGACAATTATAGAGTGTAGAGATAGAAAAGGAAATGAAGATGTTACATGGATTGAACAGATAGTCACTAAAACAAAAAATCTTCAAGCTAATAAGGTCATAGCTGTTTCCACTTCAGGTTTTACTGATGGAGCAAAAAAATTAGCTGCACATGAGAATGTTATTTTAAGAACTCTTAGAGACTTTAAAGCTGATGAAGCAATTGACTGGCTAGATAGCCTTATATTAAGAGAATCAAAATGGAACATGCTTCACATGGGTATCAACTGTATAAATGTAGAATTAGATGATCCAACTAAGAAAGAATTTGGAAAAATAGAAATAAAAGATTTTGATCCCCTTGAAAAAAATATTAAAGTCGCTTCCTCTGGTGAATATGTTAATTTTGAGGATATAATAAACAGTGTAAATAAAGAAAATAATAATTTTTTATTTGATGATATAAATGATAATGAACCGCCTGTAATAAAAAAAGCATTGCTAAAATTTGATTTAGATAATAAGCATCTCATTGAAATTGAAGACAAAACATTCTACATAGATACAATAGCTATTGAATGTGAATGTTGGATAGAAGCAAAAAAAATACCCTTTAAAAAAGCTTTAAAGTATGAAGAAAATGAAAAATCAGTTTTAGATAATGTCAATTACGAATTTTTAACTACAGATGGAAAAAAAGTATTTTTCACTATAGCAAAAGACCATAATGCCAGTACCGTATTTTTTAAGGGTCATTATAAAGATCCAAAAAATAATAAAATTCAAAGAACTACTTCGTTATAGTCCTCTATTACGCAGTGAATTAAAAACATAAATCTAGCAGTTAAATAATAGAAAAAATGAATTAAAAAATGATTAAATTTATTTTTATTTATTTCTATGAAATCGCTTTAATCATGTCCTATAGCGATACATTCCCAGGGTTGAGCTTCAGTATCAATAGTGGCGAACAAATCTTTCTCTACATCCTGAAATAAATCCTCAAAACTGAATTTTAAATCTTCAGATTTTTTAACAGGATATATTCTGCCTCTTGCACTTTTAACAATTATATCGCCCTCTCTACTTATGCCCACTACTATTTGCTTTATTTCTTTTGCCATATTAATCAACTCCCTTAATTTGTTTTTTTTTACTGATTCATTAATTGGTAAGAATATCTCTAAAACTAAAATATTATTCAATCTAATTATATTTTAGATCAATTATAAGTGTATTATTATTTTTCAATTATGATGTAACGGCCATGTTAGCTAAAATTGTTTGGTTTAAAAAAATATATTTTGACATATATTAGCAGTTATTGACGAGAGATCTATCTGGAATCATTTCCAGTAACTAATACTTGAATAATAGAAAACGGTTAGAAAAGGGTTACAAACAGGAGGTACGTAAGGACTTATGAAGTATATAACGGGCTTAAGACAGCGTTTTAAAAGTAAATACCCTGAATATTACGTATCTGGCAGTATTTATTATGGATACATGGATATAACCTATTGTTCCCCTTCCCGGAAATTAAACGCCGAAAATTAAAAATAGCAATAGTTTTATTCATGAAACGTTCAAATTTGAAGTCTGGTTAGCTGGATCTAATAAAAAGTTCAAAATAATACTGGAATTGTTTAAAGAAAGCAGTTATTAATGCCGCATCCCATCTAATGTAATGGTATTTATTACATTTTAAAGTATATTTTTGTTGATTCTACAGATTTTAGATTTATATACCTTAACAGAGCATGAACAGGTACATTGAGATTTATTAATGAAATGTTGAGAATTTCATACCTAATCTTAATAAAAAGTACTAAAAAGTTATTATTAGTTTCATCATACAAATTATTTGAGGTGAAAAACATGATTTTTGTCCTTGGACAGCTAAAAGTGGAGAGTTATGATAAATGGAAGTCAGTTTTCGATTAATATGCTGATCTTCCAGGTGAGCAGGATGTTAAAACAGCACAAGTATTTTGTAACTCGGACATTACAAAAGAGATATTGATTCTTTATGAATGGGATGATTTAGACCGAGCCTGGGATTCTTTTAAATCACCAGAAAACCAAAAAAAAGGGGAAATAAGCCGGACTTCAGGCAAACCAGAAACTTTGTTTTAAGAAAAAAGAACTTCCTTTTTAACCCAGCAAAGTACTGCCAAATCAATTTCATGTTCAATACATCTTAACAAGATATGTAGAGTTCTTCACATGGAGCTTATCATTTGCATATCCTTTATAAGAGTTACTGGATATTGAATTTTATATTATTAATACTTATATCTTTCCAAATCTTTTTGATTCCCTGAAATAACATAAAGTCCTTAATTTCTGATGGTAATTGTTCATCCTGCCATTTTCTTTCTTAATCCACTGATTTACCTGCATTTTCTACAGCTTTCAAAGCATACCACGCTGCTCCCAGCGAATGATTAGCCCTATGAGAGGTTGCAATGGCATGTCCAACTGAGCGAGCCACAGCAACTGCAATCTCGTCTGAAAATTCTCTTGCTACTACATGTGCAGCTAAAGAAGCTTTTTGTTTCCCTACTGAAGCTTTTCCCTGCATCCAATCACAAGCCACATTCGGCACATTTATCATTCATTCATCTATTTTTTCGCCGAAAAGATGCAGTACATGTTCTAAACAGTCACAAGCCAATTAAATTAACTGATAGTGCTGTTCCTCTTTGAGAGGCTTGCTCCGATGATCTCTAATAAATCGTTATCTCGTATTAATCTCCCCCCCTCGTGATTAAGTTTTAACATTTTTACATAGACTGCGACCATATGGCTTGAAATAGTCCTCTATTACGCATAAAAAATAATTAAAAATAAGAAAAGATTTCGTCCTAGTCTTTTTGGAATAACATCAATATTCCGATAAGTATAAGCCATAAACCAATTAATGCGCCTAAAACCCTGGGATCTACAATGAGATTTCCCACGATTATATAGATTAAACCTATGACTATGGCTATGACACCATTCCATCTACCGTCGCCGGTTTTCGTGAATATGCCCATAATACCTGAAATTATCAGAAATATTCCTACAATCCAGACTATGGCGCCTAATAACAAGCTGAATAATCCTGGATTAATTATAAATCCTAAACCTAGTAAAAATGCAATAACACCCAGAATCAGCTCCAGAATCCCCAGGTTTGCATTTTCATCCATTTCCTTTAATCCGTTTATTAAAAGACCGATACTCAGGATTAACACTATTAATCCAGTAACTACAGTTAGTGGAATCACACCTAATAGTGGAAATATCAAAACAAATAGACCTAAAATAATAAAAACCCATGCATTACCTTTTTCCATATATCTTCTCTCCAATAATTTATCCTAATTAGTATATAATATGCTGTTTTTAATTAATAATTTTTTTCCAAAGCAATCCTAAAAATATCATAATAATAAATATTTATTGAATAAAATGCCAAAAGTGATTCTCAAAAAGAAGAGCCCTTACAAGGAGCACGAAAAAAAGAAGCTCAAATAGAAAAACAAAATCAGCCGTTAAAATTGGCTATATTTGTTAGGATGATTAAAAATTTGTTATAAAAGAATAGTATAATCGCATTATCTAATTAATCATTTAAAATTAGGTATTTGGCTAAAAATGTTTCCTTAACACAGTAAAACAGTTATATATTTAAAAAATCTTAGTTTCTTTCTTTTGAAACCCAAAAATTCTAATAATTTAGCGGTGAATCATAAATTATTTCAATTTTAAAATTCAAGTATATGTAGATACTTTATTTGGGGAATTAGATGTCGTATATCATTTATAAAAAATGCGGACGGTATTATAAGCTTAAAGAAGGAGAATCCCCAGATGAAATTGCCAGGAAATGTGAATGTGGAGGTTACTTGAATTATGTCCAGAATTTTGATATGCACGTAATTGATGATTTTGATCCTTTTGATGAATTTATTACCTGCCCTGATTGTGGAAAAGAAATATTAAAACCTCAAATTCTTCGAATTTTAGAAAATACGCAGCATTTTCTAACTCCCAAAAATCTGTCAAAAATCATATTTTACGCATCGAAAACAAAGTTTTCGAATGCTTTGATTTTTGAGGATTTGGGTTCGAAAATTCGAAGATTTTTCTAAACATCAAAAATATATGAATTTTGTGAAAACACCTTAAATTACACTGATATTACAGGAAAATCAAAATTGCAGCAAAAGAAAGATCAATTTCAAAATAATAATTGTTTGCATAATTATTTTCTTAATTGTCATTATAATTAGTATTATGCTGCGCTCAAACCCTGTTTATAAATAATAATGGTTTTAACCTACTGGAAGGTGTTGAATTTTTTGATCAGTTCTTTTTCTAATGGTCTTAAAAGTTATTTTCATATATTTACATTATTTTGACCCTGACTTCCACCATTATCATCACTTCCACTGCCAGAATCTGCATTTGAATCGCTATTTGATTCTTGATTATCCTCACCGGTCTGATTCTCTTGATCTTCACCAATACAGCCGCTGATACCTATAACAACAAAACAAATCATTAATATCACTAAAATTTTTCTCATATTTGCTCAATCCATCTCCTTTATTAAATAAATATATAGCTGGAACAGGTATTATAAAGTTTACTAAATATTTCATTTCTTTTTAATTTTGGGAAGATTATATTACTGAAAAAAGAGAATTATCTATAAGTGAGTTTATGAAATTTCAAAGGGGAAGCATATTCAGACCAAAAAAGGATTATTATAAGATTGCAGGAATTATATTAATAATAGGAGCCATACAATTTCTTCTGGCTGTGAATCTGGCCGAAACACAGTTTCCAGGCTATAATACTGCAAAAAATGTATTAAGCGATCTTGGAGGCTCAATACCCCTACATGAACCATCTGCTATTATCTTCAATCTAAGCGTTATTATTCTTGGAATTTTAAGCCTTGCAGCGGTTTATTTAATACTTAAAAGTGGTGGATGCCGTCTTTTCTCATCCTGTCTTGCTGTTTCTGCTGTATGTGCTATAGGAGTTGGTTTATTCCCCGAATATACTGGAAGCGCTCATGTGCTTTTTGCTGTTTTAACATTTCTCTTTGGAAGTTTAGCCACCATATTCAGCTATCGGCTGGGTCTAAATATCCCCATGGCTATAGTATCAATGATATTAGGGTTTATATCTCTTTTAACCATTTTATCATTTTTAATTTTAGGTACTGGAGCTTCTAATCCCCTTATAGCATATTTAGGTGTTGGAGGAGCTGAAAGATTCATAGCTTATCCCAATCTTTTTTACTTAATTGCACTTGGTGGTTATCTTACAAGCAGAGGAAAAGACTGGGTCAGAATCAGATTTACTGATGGATACTGGTGAATATTCAAAAATTAGATAAATTTAAAATGTTTGAGTAGTTATTATGGCTGATAAAAGTAGTAAAAATAAAAATGGCGGAGAAAAATTACCCTCCTGGATAAATAAATTTTTTTTGAAGTCCATGGCTGTAGGGAGAATAATTTTTGGCATTTGCGCGTTTTTAATATGGTTTATTCTGGGCGTTCCCCCATCACTGATCTATGCATCCGGGATTCAAACTTTTATTGGCACTTTCACATTTTTTACGAAAAATCCAATTATATTCTTATTAATAGCTTTATTAAATATCATAGTAGGAGTAGCTGAAATTTTTTTCCCAGGAACTTTGTGGCTTGCTGTTTTCCACTTTCTATGGTCAATCAGATTTTTCTATGGTTATAATAAATACAGAAGCTTAAAAACCGATAGCATGAATCCATGAATTCCAGATCAGAAACGACACTGTCAAAAACTTGGGTGTTTTTGAAAATTCATGATTGACCAACAATTAATTCCATCCCTGTTTAAAATCAATATTTTCTGAAAACAAAAACTAAAAGCTTTTATAATAAGTGGAGCATAGTATTTTGTATGACAAAACAAAAAAACACTTGCTCCGGTTAGTGATTTGTTTGATCAGGGTTATAAACTTTCCTATTTTTGTGAGGAATTATCAAAATATGTTGAAATCAGTTCAAACAAACTATAATGTACCTAAAACATTGAATACATGGTTTAAAAGGATTTTTTTCATATTGAGAATGTTTAAACCAGTTTGCCCGGAGTGTTTCAGTAAATTAGTGATTAAAAACGGAGCTAAAGAAAGAAAATGTTATTCAGCCAATTATCTGTGATTCATTGATGCCTTACTTTAAAACCTTCTTCGCATTCTTAGAAGATGAAAATATCGAACGAACCACAAACAAAATAGAAGATGTCTTTCAAAAAACCTTTCCCAAAAGTGTTAAGAAGCTAATGAAGATTAAAAAGGGTGCAATGTCACGAATAAACATTAGAAAAGAAATTCAAAACCAGAAACAACTTTTTGACATCCAAACCCTAAGTTTTTGACAGACCCCAAAATATCATCTTAAGAATAATAAATTCTTGATCCACCATTATCATATATTCTATTTTTAGGATTAATAATCTTACTCATATCTTCATAAACTCTATTGCGGTTGGTTCTACTTGCAAATCCTGTTAAAAAAATGTTATTTAAATTTAGTCTCCTTAAATATATGTAAGAACTGCAATCATGATCATAATATGGAATTGGAAAAACATTAGTATAATTTGCAGTTAACACAGGAGAATGTATGTATCTTGTGCCATGATATCCCCCATGGAATTGGAGAGGACTACTGTTCGACGTAGGAGGACATATGTATCTCATAAAAGCAAACACTCCATAAATATCTGCATAAATAGATAGATCAAGTTTATTTTCAATTAACCACCTAACTCCTAATAATTCCGGTTTATCAAAACGGGGATGAAAATCAGAACGGGGGTCTGCATCAGTAGTTAAGTGCATTGGAATCGATTGTTCAAAAATAACACTGACAAATCCTGTATTAAAAAGCATGAATATCAATAAAAATAGAGAAAAAAGTTTAAAAATCCTTGTATTTTCAATTTTAGTTATATTTAATGTTTTTAGTATGGATTTAATAACTATTAAACCTCCAATTACACAAAAAGGAGCTAAAAACAGTGATGAAAGCCTATGTATCCTTGATATATTGAATGTAGCCTCAAAGTAAGGTGAAAGAATTCCTACAATCAAAATGATAATTGCAATTATAGCAAACATGAAATATTCTTTCTGGATTTTATTCTTTGAATAATGCATAAATGAGGATAAAAAGCCTGCAAAAGAGAAAAATATAATTATAAAGTTTAAATATACAATCATGAAAACAATCCAGGTTCCAAGTGAACCTGTTAAAAAAATTAGACCTGCTACTACTGTTGAACTAACTATCGCAAAGAGTTTTGATGAACCATTCATCTGTATAGGAAAAGGTTGATCAAAACCTTTGGATGAAACTTTTTTAAAACTTTCCTTTATAATTTCCTTTTTTAATATGAATGCAAGTATTACAGGTAAAGCTAACACGAGCAATAGATTAATATTTTGAATTATTCTTTGTAAAAAATCCATATATATGGCTTGAAGCACTGCAAGAATTCCTGCAGTTGCACTACCTCCAGCTATATTTGTATACCATAAATAAGTAAATGAGATGAGAAATCCAAGAATAATCATATTTAAACCTGTATTTTTCCTATTTTGGAAATTTAAAAGATTATTTGATTTTTTATTAATAATCCTTCGATTTAAGTTAGATAAAATTGAAACACACAACAACGTAAATATGAAAAAATATGTTATTGAATAGTGAGAAAAAATTAATCCCATTCCAAAAAGGATGAATAATATAATTGAACCTTTATTGGACTTTTTAGAGAAAATTAAAAGCAGCATTAATACTAAAAATAGTTCTGCAACTATTTGTCTTGCAATAGACAGTAATTCTATGTAGAGGGTATTAGTTGACATGAGCAAAAATACTGCTGTAAATGCAATTTTAGGACTTGTATGCACTTTAAATATTTTATAAAGTCCTAAAAACACTAAAGAAAACAAAAAAGGATATATTATTTTAAAAACATAATCTAAACTTATTGTGGTAAAAATAGAATAAATTGGAGCCAACATAACAATACTCAACATTGCATTGTAAGCATCCTGCAAAGATAAATTCCAGTATGAAAACCGAATCACTAAATTTGCAAGATAAAACTCATTTTGAATATCCCAGCCCCATACATGAATTGAAACAAGTGAACTGACATATAGAATAGAAATTGCAATTATCCAAACTGCAAAAGAATATAATTTTTTTTCCAATTTATCAAAAATCACCAAAATCAGTGTTAAGCCAATCAAAGCAAATAGAACAAGAGAAATAAGGTTATTATTGTAAAAATTCAGTGCATATGAGCCAAATATCGCCAGAAATGGAAGTATACATAAAAATAGGAATCCTGAATTAACCTTTTTTAAAAGGTTGTCTGGAAGGTTGTTGGTCAAGGTTTTCTTAAAAGCTTGTTTGGAATAATCATTAAGATTAATAAAATCTGGAGCATAGAAATTTCTATCCATTATATAGCTGAAAAAGCACATGATCAGCACATATATACTGATGGTGACTGCTAAATAATATAATGTAATTGGTTTGGAAATACCAGCAAGAGGATAAAAAGTATTCATCAAAAATCCAATAAGCATTAAACTTAAGATGCTAAGACCTACAGTAAAAAGAACTGTTTTTATATTACCAAGTTCATGCATCCTAAAAATCCTGAGAATTAAAAAACCTGGAATAAACGTAAGATAAATAAAAGTTATTATTGGAGTTATAATAGGGATAGTCATATTATTTAGTCTTAATCCAATTACTACAAATACTAAAAATTGTATTATCAATACAGCCTTAATAAATTGGCTGAATTTCCAATCATTCATTTTAAAAAGATTATTTATAATCATGTTATCAAAACTTACAACCTTTTAAAGCCATATATATTAGAGAATTTTGAAAAACCTATGTTTTTCGGTTTGGTTTAGCAAGTTTTATGTACTTGTTTGTATATAATAGGTTGTTTATGAAATCGTTGACACAGTTTGCATTGAATAAAGCGTATGAGCGGGTTGAAAAATTAGATGACAAATTAACATATCCTCTACAAGTATTTAAGAATAAAAAAGATGAAACAAAAACTAAAAATATATATAAAACATTAAAAAGCATATTATTGGAAAAAATAGAAAACTGGAAACAATACAAACCCATACGTGGAAAAATATAGGATTTTTTCAAATTAAGCAAATCAGGATTAGGATTGAAAAAATTACACAAGTATACACCAGAATCAGCAAAAAAACCGTTATACTAACTGTATTTTTAGCAGGGCTCATCACAACATTAGGCTACAACACAAAAACGGCCTTACAAAAACTTTCAGAAACCTAAAAAACTAAGACCCTAAATATTTATATAAAATTTCATAAATTATTTAAATAAATGAACTTTTAAATAACTAAGATAGATTTTGGAGTAATATGTTGGATAAAACAACTATATTAGGGGCTAATATAATGAAAATAAGCTCTACAATGACTTTTAAAACTAATACATTTTCCCTTCCCTGGAGAAGGAATATATTAACAATTTTATGGCTGATAGGATTTTCTCTACTCTGGATAGGAATGAAAATACAGTTTGAATGAATACAATTTTAGTAGAATTCTCTTTTTACAGATATATGAAAAAATTAATATCTTAACAAGAATTTATTAAATATGGTGGGAGAGCTTCAAGCAGAGGGTGTATGTTCTGTTTGTTAGGGGGAAGGTGAGAGTATTGAAGAAGAGATAAAAAAGAATCGATAGAGCCCCAATAACCTGAAATGAATCATGAATATGGGAAATTACAATGTTTGGATTGTTGGAATGTAGAAGAAAAAAGCTCTTATATAGTGGAAAATTTAATAACAAACTATTATTTTAGTCTAACCCTTAAAATTACAATTATTTACTCCTTTTTTGGAGAAATTAACTTTCCAACAATAATTGGAGCCAGTAAATAGCTTAAAAGTACATCTGGCCACATATATAAAGCAAAAACATTCCAACCTATCAATATTTCACCCACCAGCATTCCTATGGCAAGACTTCCGCCCCATTCAAATATTAAAGTTAAAACTAATCATAAACACCAGCCAGTGTCAAATCATCAGCATCATACTTATCAGCATGGATTAAAAGCAAATAAGCAAAAACAAAGTTAATTATTATCCTTGAGTCATCCTAATTGATGAGAAACCAGCCCCCCCTAATGACTCATAGATAATGCTAAAAACAAAAATTGGATCCTGCAACAACATCTGCATCAACATACAGGAATACTTAATTTTAAAAATTCAGTACTCTACCTAATCACTTTAAAAAAAGGAATAGGATATCTTGTTTTAATGATTTAATCCTGGAACAAAGTCAATATTCCAGTTATTAAAAGCCATATACCAATTAGTATTCCTAAATACAGTGGATCCTTTATATAAAATGCTATAATGATATAGATTATACCTATAATTAAGGTAATTAAACCTCCATAAAGCCCTCCTTCAATCCTTGAAGCTAATGCCGCTATTCCTGCCAGTATAAGTAATACACCTGCTATAAATACAAATATTGCTGCTGCAAAACTGAACCAACCTGGAATAAAGATGAATCCTAAACCAAGGATAATTGCCAGTATCCCTAAAATCAATGCAGCAATACCCCATCCTTTATTTGTTCTCATTGAACTAATGCCAACTGCTAAAAGACCTACGCCTAAAAATAGTACAGCAAGCCCAGTTAGTATGGCGAATGGGACAACTCCCAGAAGTGGGAAAGCAATAATTATTAAACCAAGAACTATGAGAACCAACGCAGTCCCTATTTTTTGCATAATTAACACCTCTTCTTTTTTTTTCAACTTCCTTTTTAATCAGATTTGTAATAATAGTATGACATTCTTAATAATTATAATTATTTATAATTTCAAGACTCTATAAATTAGATAATTAGAATATTAAAAGCAAAGAGTATAATAATTAAATATAGAAAGAATATTGAATTATTAGCAATAAATACCTACAATGTGGTGAAAATATGCTTTCTGACCTTAAAATACGTTCATTTACCCCTTTAATAATTTTATTAGTTTTATTTACACTTTTATCATTTGGAATTTTATTACCTGTTTTAAGCTTGATTTTACTTGGAGCAATGTTTGCATACATTGTAAGACCTTTAGCCTTGAAAATCAAACCTTTAGTTAGATTTGAAACATTAGCAATACTCTTATCCATGGCAATCCTTGCCACACCCATAATAATAATTCTCTATTTTACAATAGAACAGATTCTATTATTATCCGCCGATATCCTTGGTTCAATTCCTGTTACAACAAACGGCACTACTGCAGCAGTGAATAACACATTGATCAATGCTAATGTCCAGAACTTAGGTCCATTGGATAATATAATCGATGAATTTATAGATGAAATTGGTAAAATGATTGCACAATTCATTACATGGCTTGCAGGACAAATAATCACCGCTGCGGCATATATCCCTACTCTATTTACTGAAATTATCATACTGCTCTTTTCCACATTTTATTTTGCTAAAGATGGGAATAAATTCGTTAATTACTTAAAAAACATTCTTCCCGCAAATGAAAGCTTCAATAAATTATATGAACAAATTAACGACATTTTAAAATCCATAATGATTGTAAATGTAATAACAGCAGTCATTTTGGGTTTAATATCAACTATTCTTTATTATATCCTGGGATATCCCTATGTACTACTTTTAGGAATTATTACGGCATTTTCAGAGTTTATTCCTGTTGTAGGACCATGGATCGTGTATGGAGTCCTTGGAATATTTGATATTTTAACTGGAAATATAATTAGGGGAATAATAGTTATTGTATCCGGCTGGTTAATTGATACCGTAGTAGACATGTATATACGGCCTCGTCTTGCCGGACAATACTCAGAAGTTCACCCCCTGGTCTTTTTAGTTGGATTCGTATTCGGGGCAATCACATTAGGACTTCCCGGACTATTTATAGGCCCGCTAATAGTTGGAATCACTTATGTTATCTATCTGGCTTACAGAGACGAAAAATTAAAACAAAAAGAACTAAAAAATCCATGAGGTTTTTATGACTCATAAAAAACTTGAAGAATTAAGAACTGCCCTTAAAAATAAAGATTGTAACATAGAAAAGCATTCTAATGTTGTAGAAGTTACCTTTGCAAATGCAGGGGATGCAGACTGGTTTGAAAATATTTTTGAATTTTTACAAAAAGAGTCTGCAGCTTGTTGTTTAATGCCCATCAGACCTAAGAACGCACCACCCAAGTTTATATTCAATGTAAAAGATATGGATGGATTGATTAGGCTTATAAAGAGCCTTATATAATGTTATATCTAATTTCTTCATTCTACAGCTTAAAATCTATCAAAATCTCTGTTTTTGACGGCAAAACAAATTTTTGCATGCACCGATTTTAGCAAGGTTTGCAGTAACTAAGTTGCTGCCACAGAACTTAAGTTCTGTAAGAATTTTAATCCAACTTTAAAAAAGGTGAAGGATATTGATAGCTGATCAGACTTATAAAAAAAGGAAAATTAAGTGGTTTTTAATGATTGATAACTACGTACTGGTAAATTCTTTTAGAGCTTTATCTATATTTTCGTTGCTCTATGTTTACGCAATCAGGGCTAAAATTGTGGGTTGATGTATGCAATTAAAAATAGAGATTTTACCTTAATCTTGCTTTCCAGAGACATGTATTATTTTAATGCGCTGATCATCTTCCAAATGGGATTTATGAAATTCTGCCCGTATTAACCGCTTTTTAATTATGACTTTAGAGATGGGCTTTAATTTTGATAGTTAGAATGAATCCGGGGAAATTGAGTTACACTTTTTAACAACAGAAAAACAGGGAAACGCAACTTAGAAATTATTCTAAAGTTAGAAGCCCCTTCTATTTACCCATATTAATCTTATTTTCCGGTGTTGTTGTAATTTATGGAATTATATATATTAATATTATTAGCTGTAATAATTAGAAATAATAAAAGTAATTAATTACAAAATTGGGTGTTGATTATGAAAAATATGAAAAAACCTCATGATGATTAATCAAAACTAAATATAAAAAGTGATCATCGAGCCTTATATCTCTTATCAAACTTTCTCCATGATTTAGCAATATATGGCTCGCATTTATCCAATTCGGTTAAAAGACAAGATCTAATATTTTCACTCTTTACCCTTTGTTTTTTACCTATATATTTATTGATATTATTGAAAACCTCCTCTAAAATATTCTTTTTTTCTTCCACACTGTATCCCGCATCAATGGCTGCTTTTTGAAGAGAACCTTTAATTTTATTTGGATTAAATGGTTCAATTGTCCCTTTTCTTTTTACTACCTTTGTCAAATTAACACCTAGTATGATATCTATATTTTTGTTTATTTATGAATTTCGGGGTTGTAAAGTTATTTGGGGTTGAGCAGATTTATTGGAATATTTTTGACTTTATATGTCTTTGTTTAGTGAAAGAACAATAATTAACGAATATGAAATATTG
>DAVZ01000058.1 GCA_002505765.1 Methanobacterium sp. UBA176
AGATTAGTAAAGAACTATAATTTAAAAAAGGAGATTATTATGAGATGTATAGTAATTGGCGCGGGTAATGCTGGACGTCCTGTTGCAAGAATTCTAAACCATGCTGGAAACGATGTTCTTATCACAGATAAAAAACCTTTAAGAGAATTTCCAGAAGATATCCGGGAAATCCTTCTTAAAATGGAAAAAGAAGGAGTAGAGCTTCATTTAGGATCAGATATACCTGATGATCTTAAAAATTTCGACTCAGCATATGTATCTCCCACGATACCAGTAGATAACACCATCAAAGGAGAGAAGATAAAGTTATTAAAAAATGAAGACATCGCAAAGATAATGGATAATGAGATTGACATAGATATAATTGGAATAGCAGGGACACTTGGAAAAACAAGTACCACTCACATAATATCCCATATATTTGCGTCTGCAGGATATAAGGTGTGGACATGCTCATCCCAACATAATAATCTACTTAGTGAGATCATAGTTGATGGAATAATTCATAATTATCATAAGAAAAGTGATATTGCAGTTCTTGAAATTCCTCATGGCACCATAAGGCTCATGTCCAAGGTGAAGTTGAAAGTGGGAATCCTTACAAATATATATCCAGAGCACCTTGCAGAATTCGGTGGATCTATGGAGAAGTACACAGCCCGTGAGATGCTCATAGCTAATATGCCTGACATTTTTATTGCCAATATAAAATGCAGGAATTTAGTAAATAGAAATGATGTGATCTGGTATGGTTCAAAAGACGATGAATGTAATGTCAGAGGTGAGTTAATAGATAAAAAGCTTATGATCAAATATGATGTTGGTAACAGAGCTGGAAAATTTCAAAGTCCTCTTAAAATGTCTGGTTACTATGTTGAAAATTCCATAGCTGCAGCAGCAGCTTCAATATGTTACGGTCTTGATGAAGAAAGCATAAAAGATGCACTCGGCAAATTCAGCGGAATTCCAGGCCATATGGAATATTTAGGAAAATATTCAAAAAGAGAAGTGTATTTTGATGCAGCCTACATACCCGAGGGTCTTCTTCCTACCTTAAAATCTTTTTCTGGGCACTCTTTGGTGGTTTTAATTGACAATCCTGATAGTAGCACTCCCCGGGATAAATATGGACTCGGTAACATACTTGGTAGATATGCCAAAGTTATAATTGCAACTGGATACAATGAAACCATTGGGAAGCTGGACATGGCTGCTGCAAAAGAAGTTTTAGCTGGAGCTTACAATTCAAAAGCCTTGAAAATTGCAGTTGAAGACATGAAAACTGCAGGAGAGCTTTCTGTTAAATATTCAAAACCCGGAGATACAATATTGCATGTTGGTCCTGGAGCTATATCGCATATGAAAGTGTGAAGTCTTCCATGCTTTCTGGAATTAAAAAAGGATGTAATAAATATGGATAGATGCTGACATGATAGGTGTTTGCAGATTAATGTTTTAAGTGTGTATATTCTATGCAAAAAAAGATTTAGTTTGAGTTAAACATTGTTAATATCATCTAAATGGATTGTATCATGGCATAAGTGTTTGATTAGATTTTTATCATGACTTACAACCAGTACTCCAGTATTCTGCTCTTCAGCTACGTCTAAAACTGTATTCCATATCTGGGCCTGAGTGACGGTATCCACCATCGTGGTTATCTCATCAGCTATTAAAAACCTGGTTTTAGGGCTTAAAGCCCTTGCAAGGGCGAATCTTTGAAGTTCACCTCCAGAAAGCTCATTAGGCCACCGATTAAACCAGGCCTGTTTTATTCCAAATGAATCTAAAATATCCTGTGAAACATCGTGCCCTTCATTCAAGATATCTTTCATTTTCCATTTAGGATTTACAGCTTTTTCTGGATGTTGAAAGACAAGCTGCACTGGATTATATCCTTTTTTCCCGATTTCTTTTCCATCAATGCTTACATTCCCCTGATAGTTATTTTCATAGCCTGATAATATCTTACACAGTGTTGATTTTCCACTTCCACTATCTCCAATCAGTCCCAGTACTTCACCACTTTTTAAAGATATATCCACATCCTTTAAGACCCAGTCATCTCCTTTATAGCTGAAACGTATATTCTCACCTTTAAGAAGCACTTTTACACCTCTTTAACTTCTTTAGCTGATATTTTCAATTCATGTCCATGAATAGAAGAAGTTTCATCACTATTAGGGATTTCTTCAGATACAGCATTATTACACCTCACCACTCCACCATCAATCTCTTTTAGTAAAGGAATGCCTCTAGAACAAAGATCATTCTTTTTAGAGCATCTTTCATAAAAAACACACCCGTCAATAACCTCATCCTGCATTGGTTGATGGCCCACAATTGCCTGGAACCCATTTTGAGGGAGTGCATTCCATAGCGCCCTGGTGTAGGGATGTCTTAAATTTTCGCCATTATTTTTAAAATCTCGGGCGTTAGCCACTTCTAAAACCGTGCCTGCATAAAATACTGCAATTTTATCAGATATTTTAAGTGCAGCTTCTATGTCATGAGTTATAAGTATAACAGCGCACCTATTATCGGCCATGTCTTTGAAATAACTCAATGTTTCGTTTAAAGTTTTTTCATCTAATCCAGGAGTTGGTTCATCTGCAATTATGAGCTTTGCAGAGCTTATTATGGCAGTGGAAACTAAAACCCTCCTTGCCATACCTCCAGACAGCTCATGTGGTAACATCTTATCAACTTCTGGCTTTAAATCGTATCTCTGGAAAATTTTTCTCTGAAGATTCTTCATTAACTTTTCATCCTCTTCTGCAACGTCCCCTATTACCTGATCAGAGATTCTCATTAAAGGATCCAGATAATTTACAGACTGAGGAACCAGAGCTATTTCTTTACCTCTAAGTTCCTTTTTTTTCTCTTGAGTAAGTATTCGGCCTTTATATTCAATTTTACCATCAAGTTTCGCGTTGGAAGGTAAAATTCCCAAAATTGCATGGGCCAGAAGACTTTTACCAGATCCACTTGACCCTACAACAGCTAAAATCTCCCCACTGTGAGCTTCTAAACTCAAATTAGAAATTATATTTAATTTTGTTTGCCTGAGTCCTGAAGCATATTGGGTAAAGGAAAGAGAAATATCCTCTACTTTTAATAGAGCTTCAGTCTTTTTCTTTTCCTCAGTACTACTATCTAACTCAGATATTGGCCTTTTATTTGATGTTACATTGAGTTTGTTGCCAAATTCTTCATTTATTTCAATTTCAGTATTTAATCCTTCTTCAACATTTATTTCGGCTTTATTTTCCATATTTCACACCTTTTAACCAAAATTTTACAGTCATTTGAACTATACAATGGTCCTAAATATTTTATTCATTCATGAGCACTTTTTGGGTCCATTAGCCTTCCTAAATTATCTCCTATCATGTCAAATAACAGGACTACAATTAAGAGTGCTAACCCAGGGAAGAATGCAAGCCACCAGTATCCTGCTGACAGGTATTTCATGGACTCTGATAAAATTATACCGATTGCTGGTTCGTGGGGTGAAAGCCCAAAACCTAAAAATGTGACTGAAGCTTCGTGTAAAATTGCGTGTGGAAACATTAAAATGGTTCCAAGCAGTATCTGGGGAATTAAATGGGGGAATATGTGTTTTGTAGCTATCCACCATCTGGATTTACCGAGATTTCCAGAAACATGGACATATTCCTGAGTTTTAAGCTGCTTAATTTCTGCCCTTACAACCCTTGTTAGGCTTGTCCAGTGGGTTAATGCAACTCCAACAATAACTCCAAATGCACCTCCTCCTAATCCAATGGAAATAAGGATTATTAAAAGAAGATGAGGGATTGAAAGAAATAGATCCACTAACCATGACACGAAAGAATCTGTTTTTTTGCCTGCACTTGAAAGCAGCCCTAAAATCATAGCAAGTATAGTACTAAATGTTGAAGCAATCGCTCCAATTATTATGCTCAAACCCAGCCCTTCTAATGTTCTTATGAACATGTCTCTTCCCATCCAGTCTGTTCCAAATGGATGTTCCAGGGAAGGAGCAAGATTTTTAAAGCCAAAATTAGTAGGTAATGATTCACCACCTAAAACCAAGCTTGAAATCACAATTACAAATAATAGGAGTGATGTAAGGCATATTATTAAGATGGTCTTTTGTCTTAAATTCAGTCTTCCAAATAATCCCTTTTTTAATGTTACTGTGGTGTTCATGACGCTGCCTCCTCCTGTTTAATCCTCGGGTCAACGAATTCATATATGATATCGGCCATTGTATTTCCAAAGAAGACAAACAGGGCACTTACAAGAACTATCCCTAAAAGTAAGGGCACATCAGATCTTAATCCTGCAGATACTGCGGCCTGTCCAATTCCTGGATATGAAAATACCTGTTCAACAAGAACTGCTCCTCCAAACAGTTCACTGAACCCTAAAAACTGTAATGTGATAGCTGGAAGTGCAACATTTCTAACTCCATGTCGAAGTACCAGATTTAATCCTTTTTCACCCCTTGCCTTTGCAAATAATACATAGTCGCTGGATAGAACTTCTTTAAGCTTTTCTCTGGTAAACATTGCAATTTGTGCAACTCCCAGTAAACTCAATGTTACTGCAGGAAGAATTAGACGGTGTAGCCAGTCCAAAAATGTTACATTGTCAGCTGTAACTCCTATAGGCACACTTAAACCTATGGGGAACCATCCCAAATATACTGAAAATACCATCAATAGAACTAACGCCAGCCAGAAGGTTGGAGTGGCAGCTAAAGTGTAACAGTAAGTTTTTATTATTTTATCTATCCACGTTCCCCTTTTCATTCCTGCTATTATTCCCAGGATAAAACCTAAGATTCCTGAAATTAGCCAGGAAGCCGCCATTAAGATTAAAGATGCTGTAAATTTTTCTTTAATCACATCCGTAACTGGGATTCTGTAAATCAATGATGTTCCAAAATCTCCTTTGAGGATATTTCCAGCCCAGTTTAAGAATTTTTCCTGTGGTGGACTGTTAACACCCCAGTATTCCTCAAGTTGAGCTTGCTTCTCTGGAGTTACTGACATTTCCCCGATGTATGCCCTAACTGGGTCTATTGGAGATTGTTCAATAAGCCAGAAACTAGCAAGACAAACAACAATTAAAAGACTTATTAATTTGAAGGTTTTTTTCCCAGCGAAGCCAAGTAATTTTTCATGGCCACCAAACTTCAATAATTTTTCATGTTTCACTGTATTTTCCTCCATTCAGTAAATTTACTTAAAAATCAAAGGAGTGAACACCGAAGAATTTTTGTATCTCCAGTGTTTACTCATTAAATGTCTTAATAAACAAATTCAATTCGTTTTATCGCATCTAATTCATCTAACTTGTTTAATTTCAATCTGTACGTTTCCATTCGTGTATATTACCTAAAATATCTGCTCCAGAGTTCTTAGAGGGAGTTCCTATGTCCAATGTTTCATCTACCATGTAGAGATAATCTGTTGTCACCAACCACAGCCATGTTGCATCTCCTGCAGGTCCATAACCTGTATTTCCGTCATATGCAGCTAATTTCCAGTACTTTGTAGCTTGATTCTGGTCTACAGATCTTAAAGCCGCTTCTAAATATCCATCTACAACCGAATTATTGTAAAGACCGGGATTTTTGTAGGTATCATCTGCTTCTTTACTGTGATACTGCAGATACAGGTTAAATGGATCTACAGAGCTGTAGGCATATAAAACAGCTGAACTATACTGGTTTGCATATATAGTATCCCAATCTGCACCTACAAGGTTTATTTTTATACCTAGCTCTTTGGCTTGCTCACTTACAGCTGTTGACAGTGCCTGTCTTGTTTGATCTGCTGAAGAGTAATACAAATTAAATTCTGCTTTAGTTCCATTTTTTTCTCGGATTCCATCGCTGTCACTGTCTTTCCATCCTGCTTCTTCCAGTATTTTTTTGGCTCCTTCAACATTTGAATCATTGATTTTAGCTTCAGAGTTTCCAAAGTCTCTTTGATCTACTCCTGTATATTCTACATCTCCTTTTCCATCTAGTACTTCTTCAACTATGGCTTTTCTGTTGATACCTGTGTTTAAGGCTTTTCTAATTGCTATATCTGCTGTTACGTTATTGCCTATTGGGTCTCCACTGAGGCTTTTTTTACCTGTGTCATACTGTATAGGGAATGATACTCCCTGTGCTCTTGATGCTGAGAGGGAAATCAGGTTGTATCTATCTATAGTTTGATTTACATGTGTAATATCGATTTCAGATATGTCTACTTTACCTGCCTTGGCAGCTACAACTGCAGCATCTTTATCTAAAAATAACATGGTAATTTTCTTGAAGTACGGCTTTTCTCCGTAGTAATTTTCGTTTAATTCAAATATTGCCTGTTGTCCTTTGTCCCATTGTACCAGTTTGTACGGCCCTGAACCCATAGGATTTTGACCATATGTTTCTTTGTTATATGCATGTTCTGGAACAATTCCAACATATCTGAGTCTCCATATGAAGCTGGACTGGGGTTTTTTAAGTTTGAATTTAACTGTAGTATCGTTTACTGCTGTAGCATTTTCAAGATTGCTCATATCCAGCTCTGAGTTACTTCCAACTGCCGTATTAAATGTAAATGCCACGTCTTTTGCCGTTAGTTTCTCACCATCTGTGAATTTAACATCATCCCTTATGTTTACAGTCCATGTTAGCCTATCACTACTAACAGAGTAATTTGTGGCAAGATCATTTATTATACTACCATTGTCAGCTGATTTAAAGAGAGTACTTTGTATCAATGGTTCAAAATTCACGTGGCCACATCCCCATCCTAAAAGTGGGTCAAAACCGGTTTCTGGTTCTCCAGTGTGCGAATTTACGCTCACTACTAATTCATCTGCAGCTCGTGAAGTCGAGCTAAATGATAAAGCTGCAGCAAAAACTATCAAAATTGCAACTACTACTCCTATAATTAAATATTGCTGATTTTTCTTAATTTAAAACGCCTCCTATGCTTTATAACAAACTTATATGTCTATTACCTGATGATTAAAGACAAATCGCAAAAGTTTATTCTAATTTGGGGGTTCTTTTCCAACAAAGCCCAGTAATTTCATTTTTCATAATTTTTCTCACTAATGATTACTTAAAAAATAAATGAGTAAATACCAGAAAACTTTTATCCCCAATATCCACTCATAATTCTTTTATTTTACTAATAAACAAATTACATATCTCTTTATCAATTTTTGCCAAAAATCTAGCTGGTTTGATTTCCGATACGTTTCCATTCGTAGATATTATTAAAGATATCTGCACCGTGAGGCTGGAGCCCGGGAGTTCCAATATCTAATGTTTCATCCACGACGTAGACATACTTAAGAGTTGCAATCCATAACCATGCAGCATCTCCTTTTTCAGAGTATCCTGTTGTCCCATCCCATGCAGATGCTTTCCAGTATTTATTGGCAGTATTTTGGTCTAAAGTGGTCATAGCCTTTCTTAAATTACTGTCCACAGCAGAATTGTTGTAGAATATCACATTATTGTATTTACTCCATTCGCCGCTGCCTGAACGGACACTGTAGTATCTTAAATACATATCAGTTGGGTCTATAGATCCATAACCCCAAACATTAGGGGTTGAATAGGCTGATGTATCAATCTCGTCCCAGCTTTTACCTTCAACATTTATTTTTATGCCGAGTTTTTTTGCTTCTTCACTTACTGAGACAGCTAATGCTTGCCTTGTTTGATCACTGGATGGATATGTAAGAGTAAATTCTGCTTTTAATCCATTTTTTTCCAATATGCCATCGCCGTCAGTGTCTTTCCAGCCTCCTGAAGACAAAATTTTCTTGGCTTCGTCTATGTTCCCATCTTCAAAAATAGCTTCCTTATTTCCAAATGGCATTCTGTCTACACCAGTGAATTCTTCAGTTCCCTGTCCATTTAACGCCCCGTTGATTAAAGCCTGCCTGTCAATTCCAATATTTAAGGCCTTTCTGATCGTGGCATCAGATGTCACATTGTTACCGATTGTATAGTTATCTGCAGTTTTCTCGCCTGTATCTGCCTGCATTGGGAAACTAATTCCCCTAGCATCAATAGAATCAAGAGATATAGTTCTCATACCGTTTACTGTCTGATTAGCAAGTGAAACAGGAATTTCAGCTAAGTCAACCTGTCCTGATTTGGCTGCAGCAAAAGCAGCATCAGAAGTCATGAATAGGCAGGTTATCTTCCTAAAGTATGGTTTTTGGCCGTAGTAATCATCATTCCTTTCAAATATTACCTGCTGGCCTTTATCCCACTGTACAAATTTATATGGGCCAGAACCTATGGGTTTTTGACCATAAGTTTCATTGTTGTAAGCATGTTCAGGGACAATACCCAGTCCTGCAAGTTTATAAATAAAGGTTGATTGAGGATCATTTAATTTAAACTGGATTGTAGTGTCATCCAAAGGCTTAACACTTTCTAACATGGATAAATCCATCCCACTGCTTCCATTAGCTGTTTTATTAAATGTAAATGCAACATCTTTTGCAGTTAAAGGTACTCCGTCGGTGAATTTGACATCATCTCTTATTTTAACAGTCCATGTCAATCCATCACTACTTACAGAATAATTTGTGGCTAAATCGTTAACTAGAGATGTGTTATGTCTTTTAAAAAGAGTACTCTGGATAAGTGGTTCTGTTCCTTCTGCCCATCCATTAATGGGGTCAAAACCAGCTTCCGGCTCTCCACCATGACTAAATGCTCCTACAGTCACCAGTTCATCAACAGTCTGAGACGTCGAGCTGAATGACATGACAGCAGCAAAAATTATTAAAATTGCAACTACTGCTCCTATAATTAAATATTGTTGGTTTTTCTTAATTTAAACTCCTCCTAATTCTTTTTTAGGACAAACTTAAGCTCTTTGAACAATATTTTTCTAAAAAAATACTATTAGTAACCATAAACATTTCTAATAATACTTTTCCGGCTAAAAACATCATTTAAGTAATACTATCCAAATTTAACTTAAGATAAGCTGAATAATGTGATTTTTAATATAAATAATTTTCTAAAATATAGTATTACAAAATTAAAGCACCCTTATAAACCAGTATTACCTTAAACCAGTTCATAACCTGTTATTACCAAATCAAACCAGCTATACAAAATAGTATTACTTAATTAGACCATATGTGCCATAGGTACACATAAAAAGCTGCAGAATACAAATAAAATTGTAACAAAAAGATAGCTATGAATATAATACTATGAAGCATTATTAATGATATCTGATCAGTTTAAACCAATAAATAAGCCCAGATAGAGGTTTATAACCAGAAATAAGTATCCAGACCAGTAAAATATCTGGTTATGGGACCGCCTTTAATGTAGTTAAAATCCATGATTTCAAGTGATCGATATTCAAAGCCTATGCAAACGCCTCATTATAATTTATTTAATAAAAAAGGACTTTCAGTAACAGATTTAACGGTGAATTTAAAACATAAAGATGTATGCATTGAATAAACGATGGATTTATAAATTTAGAGAAAGATAGAATAAGTAGTGAATTCAAGTTAAATAACCATTAAACTTAATTTATTAAATGTGAATCTAAAGCTAAATAATTATAATTCATCCAAAAGGTGAATACATGGCCTTTAATCAAAAAGATATCATTTCAATACGGGATTTTGATAAAAAAGATATAGAATACATCCTTAAAATTGCTGTAAAGATGGAGCCCATCGCCAGATCAAAACAATCTTCCGATATATTATTTGGAAAACTTCTGGGAATGCTTTTCTATGAACCCTCAACAAGGACCCGCCTATCTTTTGAAGCGGCGATGAAGCGCCTTGGCGGTAGTACGGTTGGATTTGCTGAAGCTGGGACAAGTTCGGCCACTAAAGGTGAGAATTTAACTGATACAGTTAGAATAGTGGGTGATTATTCTGATGCGGTTGTTATAAGACATAATAAAGAAGGTACCGCCCGTTTTGTGGCTGATATGGTTGATGTCCCTGTAATAAATGCTGGAGATGGAGCTGGCCAGCATCCAACACAGACCCTCCTTGATCTTTTTACAATGAAAAGGATATTTGGAAAAATCGATGATCTTCATATATCCCTTTTAGGAGACCTTAAATACGGTAGAACAGTCCATTCACTTGCATATGCACTTGCAATGTTTAACGTAGATGTTAATTTCGTATCACCCCGGGAACTTAAGATGCCTAATGAGATTCTACACGATCTTGGAAAAAGTGGGGTGGAAGTTTATGAAACCGATGACATTAAAGAAGTACTTAATAAAACAGACATACTCTATGTTACCAGGATACAGAAAGAAAGGTTCCCTGATCCGCAGGAATACTCCAGAATAAAAGGAGCTTATACCATAGATTCAAAACTTCTTGAAGGGACTGATGTTATTGTAATGCATCCACTTCCCAGGGTGGATGAAATATCCCACGACGTAGACAATACCAAATATGGGAAGTACTTTGAGCAGGCATTTTATGGTGTACCTGTTAGAATGGCCCTTTTAAAACTGCTCATAAGATAAGTTTTACAAATAAGTGTATTTTATTAATTTTAATACCTAAAATGCTAATTTTCATGTTTAATTAGTCCTATTCAAACTTTAAAATAGTAAAAATATTATATAACAGTTGGCGCCTATTCAACAGCATTATGCTGAATTCAAACTAAACAGTAAAAAGATAATTAAAATAGAAATAAATGATTTTAAGTGTTCCACATTGCATCTTCAAGAAGGCCTATTTCACATTGCAGGTCGATGATGTTGGTTCTACCCTTTCCACGACCTCTAGAAATTGTTTTAGTAGAAATCAGCCCTAGCATTTCAAGTTCGTTTATAAAGTCGAATATTCTTCTATAGGAAACTGAATCTCCCTTAGAAAATTCCTTATAAACTTCATATAATCTTCCAGATGTTATTTCCTCTTTTCGTTTGGTGAGGTAAAGTAGAGACTCCAGAACCTTTTGCTGCTGGCTAGGTAAGGTCATTATAATATCAGTTACTTTGTTATGTTCAATATAATCCTTTGCTTCCCTTACATACTCTTCATGCACGATTTCAGAACCCTTTTCATCTGCAAGTTCTCCTGAGGTTCGCAGAAGATCCAGAGCATATCTTGCATCCCCCTCTTCTTTAGCTGCGAGGGCTGCACAAAGAGGGATTACATCCTCATCCAGGACTTTCTCTCTAAAGGATAGTTCAGCACGTTCTTTCAAAATATCTACAAGTTGCTGAGCATTGTATGGTGGAAAAACGATTTCACGATCACGTAAACTGCTTTTTACCCTGGGTTTAATGAATTTTTTAAATTCAACATAGTTACTTATAGATGCTATAGCGACGTTGTCCGTTCTTGTAAGCGTGTAAAGAATACCATCACCATCGTTTTTTAAAAGTATATCAATTTCATCAAGAAGAATAATTAAAATAAGGTCCTTTCCAAACACGTTCTTTTTAAATAAGTTCCTAAATGAATGAACCACTTCTGCCTTTGTCCAGCCTCTATAAGGAACATTTTGACCTAATCGCTGGCATAGATGAGCTATAACTTGATATTCAGTAGTATAATCAGTACACCTGACATATTCTACCCTTACATTTACATTTTTTTCCTTTGCAACCTGTAAAAGCTGTTTTTTCGCAAGTTTAGCTACTGCAGTTTTTCCAGTGCCTGTTTTACCGTATATTGTAACATCTGGAGGAGTTACATTACTCAATGCCTCAATCCAGTATTTCGCCACAGATCTGATCTGGTCTTCCCTATGGGGTAATTTGTCAGGTAAGAAACGATGGTCCATATATTTTTTGTATTTAAAAACAGTATTTTTTTCACCCAGTTCCTCAAAAATATTCATTTAAATCACTCATTTAGTTAAAAAGGAAGCTGTAAATCCATATCATTATCTAGCTTCAAGATATACTCGGAGTACAGATTTACACTTGAAATCTTTCTCCATTCTATTAAATTGTTCTTCAACAATATAAATGTTCAAACAGAGAGATGTATTTCAAGTGTAAAATTGATATTTTTTTAAAATAAATTAATATCTTCGGGATAGAACAGACATTAATTTCAAGTGTAAAACACCCAATCTAAAAATTTTTTTATTTTTTTAAGAGACATGTATTTCAAGTGTAATGAAAACAATGAGTTCTTTTGACGTTAATTATGAAATGATGGAAATTTTAAGAATTTGATTACAAAGGATTTGCTGAACTTAAACTCTTCATATACAAAAAAGGTTTTTATAATACCCTATATAAAAGAAATCTATTATTTAAATGATTTATGTAAAAAAAATTAATATATGTCTAAAATTATTCAAAATTTATATCCAAACATTATTCATGACATTCATTTCAAGTGTAAAATTAATCTGTAGTAATATAAATACAAAGATCAATTTCAAGTGTATTAACATTCTTGTAAATGTCCGCATTCTATCATCATCAATTTGAGCTATTATATTAAATTCTAACCTTTATTTCAAGTGTAAATTTAAATTTCCTTATAAACTAAATAAAGCTTGTAATAACTTAAAATTCCAAATCAATGAAGTCCATTTCGATGTAAATCCCATATTTTACACACCAACACAACAACATATCCAAGTAATGTTTATCATGTATTCATCCACTTTGAATGATGCATAAACTTAATTTAATTTCATAATTCCGATTTTACCATAAAAACTTTATTATCTTGATTATAATTAAAGTGCTGATAAATTATTTAACCATCATGTTTGTTTGGGACTGTAAAGTTAACCGGT